>CAZQXF010000041.1:0-13822 GCA_964596975.1 uncultured Thiotrichales bacterium
CAGGCGACACGTTCACCGATACGTTCGCAGTCTGTTGCTGTCCATCCGGTGCGGTGACCATCAGCGTCAATGAATAGTTGCCTGTCTGAGAGGGCGTGAATACCGCATCCTCGGCGTTAGCCGTGGTCAGCGTGTCGGTGCTTGATGTGGGAGGCGTCAGCTGCCAGGCGTAGCTTAATGTCCTGCCGGAAAAATCGCTGCTGGTGCAATCGACGGTGACTTCTCTGCCCGCCTTGGCTGCAACCGGAGTGGGGCATGACACTTCCGGGGGCGGATTGGTGACCGTCACCATAAAAGACTCAGTCTCCGTGTCGCTACCCGCCGTGGCTGTGAGTTTGACCTTGAAGTTGCCGACTGACGCCGGGACAAACGAAGCCGTCAGCCCATTCGCAGACACAGGAACCGGGCTGCCTTGCGCATCAGCGACCACCCATTGCAGCGTGAGAGGTGAGCTGGTTCTGGTGCTACAGCTCACCGAAACCGTCTGTCCGCCGATCCCCGTGCTGTCATTACAGGCGATGAGATCAGGCCCTGAAGACGATCCACCTCCACCGCCGTCACAGGCGGTCAGCAGCAAAGAAAAGAGAACGACAACGTATTTGCGCAGGAAAGATGACATGCAGGGAACCCGATTACTCAGCCAAACAAAGTGACAAAGTGTAGCGCAGCGGCCACCCTACGAAAATCAGGCGATTTCTGTTTTGTGAAGTACCATCAGGAATCCAATGGGAATGGTAACAACCACGCGCCCCGTTTACTGCAACGAAAACTGCCAGAGGTTGCTAATCCCCGAGACCACGATCAGCGCCACAAAGCCACCAATCACCAGTTTTGCTCCTGGCAAGGGAGATGCGACCGAGCCATCCCGCTCCCGCAGCATGGCCTTGGTAAGCGCAGCACGTCGCGCCTCCAACGGTGCTTCAAAATATTTCACTGTAGCGAACGACAGTACATAGGTACCGATCAGCGCCACAGCACTGGCGTAGGGCACACCATACCAAAGCAGCACGTCGTAAACCGGCAGATGCAGCAGGTAGGTCGAATAGGTCAGCTCTGAAAACAGGTTATCGAGCGGGCTGCGCTTCTTCAATGCGACAACCAGAACTACCGACACGAAGATGACCAGCACGTGATTGAGGTAGAGACTGGTCAATCCGTAAGGCGCAAAAGCGAAATAAAGTAAACCCAGCGTTGCGGCCAGAATCGCAGCCTGTGGGATCTCGATGTTGCGATAGTAATACGCTAACGCACCCACGCAGAATGCCAGCAGCGTTGCATGGCCGGTGGTGAAATAGGCTTCATGCCAGCCATCGAAATGCTGCGGGCCCAGCTGACTGACCGCCGCCACATAAACCAGCTCCAGCACGATGATCAGTACCAGTACCCCCTTGCGCATCACCACCCAGGGGGCGATCAGATAGAACACCATGTCGTAAGGCAGCGTCCATGCCGGCACATCGATCATGCCGTAGGCGAAGCGGTTGAAGAACCAGAAGAAACCGATAATTCCGTAGGGAATCAACAGGTAGTCGCCAATTATCCGCTCGATCTCCAGCTGCGGCCGTTCGACACCTGGTGCAGTGGTGAAGTAGAAGACAACGGCGATCACCGTGATAATCGTCCAGTACAGGGGGTAGATACGAATGAACCGCCCCATCAAAAACGCTTTGGTGCCAATGACGCTGGATGGGTACTTGTTGTTCATCACCCAGGTGATGACGTAGCCACTGAGTACGAAGAACGCCATCACCGAAATATGGCCGATACCAAGATAGCCGAAGTTCTCTACCCCGAAGCGCTCGACAAGAGCCGGTTCAATATAGGTTCGCGACCAGCCGAAGTGATGGTCAATAACCCATATTGACAGTACCAGCCTGAAAAAACCCAATCCCATTGTTCTGATCCCTTTTCACTACCCAGCCCCTTCTACCGCCAGAAAACCGGGAAATCATCCTGTTTAACGCATTACCCCGAGCTTGTAGACCCTCGGGTTATCCCTTTGTTTCCAAGGGATTATCAGCAAAGCATTAGAATTTAACGATATTCAAGCGCAATATTGTGTGTTGACGCCCAGCGCAACCCGACCCTATCCTTGGCCCAATTCTAAAAAACAGCGTATCGGGCCTGCCCCGCGCTCTTGTTTCCAGGAAACCGGCACTCGCGTCATCTGCAATTACAACAGTGCATCCCTGCTAATTTCCAAGAGGTTTGCAATGATCCAATTCGAAGAACTCCATCAACAGAACCATGAAATCACCGAGCTTTCCAACGTATTGACACAGCTGATGTGTGAACGCGCCCTCTGCGACAACCCGGTGACATCAGAACTCTTCTTTCGCTATGTAGAATCGGTCAAGAAACATTTTGACCTTGAAAACAAGCATCTCATTACAGAGCTGCTGAGGCATCAAGACAAGGAAGCGGTTAACACTGCCAATGATTTCCTCTCCGGGTCGGCCGAAATCAAACGCATGTTCGACAAATATGTTCGCAAGTGGTGCCGCAACAAGAAACTGCGGATCGGCAGTCACGAGCAGTTTATGAGCGATACGGAGGATATGTTCCGTCTGGTGCTTGAAAGAATCGAAATGGAGACCGAGCGGCTCTACCCGATGGTTCGCCAGATTCGCCAGGCGGCCTGAGCAGTTCACCCCCCCGATAACAAGATGACTTTGAACCCGTTTGCCCGTATCGGGGCAGCGGGTTTTTCGGCATTGCCCACAGCGACTGCTACGATCGCTTTTTTTATTGATCCTTCCCGACATGACCGAAGCACAATTCGCAGACATCTCACTGAAAGTCTGCCTCACCCTCCTGATCGGCTATATGCTGTTCATCATCTACAAACTGGGAAAGGAATCGAAAGCCGGCAAATTCGGCATGTTCATTCTTTTCATCGGTCTTGGCCTGGGCTTTGTCAGCTTCGGGGCCAAGGAAGTGATCAAGCTGATCCTCACGCACTGATCCGTTGCGCTGTCTCGCCGGGTGGCGAGCGCGACGAATCAGCATCCTGAAGAATACCCGCCTACTTGAAAACGTTGTTCAGCACGATGGTCTCGACCCGATCCGGCCCGGTAGAGATGATGTCGATTGGTGCGCCAACGACCTCTTCGATCCGTTTCAGATAACGTTTGGCATTCTCGGGCAAGGCATCATAGTCCTGGATACCCAAGGTAGATTCCTGCCAGCCCGGCATGTCCTCATAGACCGGCTCAAGGGAATCGTAGTCATCGGCATGCATCGGCAACACATCGCAGGGCTCGCCATTGCAGCGGTAGCCGACACAGATTCTCAGCGTATCGAGTCCATCGAGCACATCGAGCTTGGTAATGCACAACGCCGACATGCTGTTGATCGACACCGCCCGCTTCAACGCCACCGCATCGAACCAGCCACAACGCCGCGCACGTCCGGTGGTAGTACCAAACTCATGCCCCTTCTCCGCCATATGAGCGCCCATCTCATCGAACAACTCCGTGGGGAAAGGCCCGGCGCCGACGCGCGTGGTGTAAGCCTTGGTAATGCCGAGGATGTAGTCGAGATCTTTTGGTCCTACGCCAGAGCCGGTGCAGGCGCCGCCCGCCGTCGTACTGGAAGAGGTCACGAAAGGATAGGTGCCATGGTCGATATCCAGCAGCGTCCCCTGAGCGCCTTCGAACAACACGTTGGCACTATCGCGGCGCAAGCTGTGCAGGCGCGCCGCCACATCCATCGACAGCGGCTCCAGGGCGTCGGCATATTCCATGCTCTTGTCGAGAACTTCCTGGAAATCGACGGTATCCGTCTTGAAATAGTGCTTCAGGGCATAGTTGTGGTAGTCAATGACTTCACCGAGCTTGGCAGCAAAACGCTCGCGATGAAACAGATCACCAACGCGCAAGCCACGGCGAGAGATCTTGTCCTCGTACGCCGGCCCGATACCACGACCGGTGGTGCCGATCGCCTTCTTGCCACGGGCCGCTTCACGCGCGTGATCAAGGCTCACATGGTAAGGCAGAATCAACTGGGCTGCCGCCGAGATGCGTAGCCGGTCGCGTACCGGAATGCCGGCATCTTCCAGCATCTTGATCTCCTTGAGCAACGCATCGGGTGCAACGACCACCCCATTGCCAATCATGCAGTCGACATTGTCGCGCAATATACCGGAGGGAATCAGGTGCAGTGCAGTCGTTTCACCATCGATCACCAGCGTATGACCGGCATTGTGACCACCCTGAAAGCGGACGACAGCCGCAGCGTCCTCCGTGAGCAGATCAACAATCTTGCCCTTGCCTTCATCGCCCCACTGGCTACCGAGAATAACTGCAAACTGCCCCATTACCGTATCTCCTCTACGACCCACTGGTCATCTCTCTTGATCAACTGATGCGAGCAGCCCGAGAGTTCCTGCGGCTCGCCCTGACTGTCCAGAACATATACCACGCAGTCTCCCTGACTGCGTAACGTGGAAATTACTTGATTGAGTGACGTGTCTGCCGCGTTGTTGGGCGCCAGGATGCGGCGCGACGTATCATTGAACGTCGCACTCGATACCTTACGCAACATTTTCAGGTCGGCGCTGAAACCAACCGCCGGACGCTCGCGACCAAAGTCTTTGCCAATGCCATGATAGCGGCCGCCGCGCGCGATCTCCTGGCCTTCACCGCTGGTGTAGGCACTGAACACGACCCCTGTCTCATAGTGGTAACCGCTCAGTTCCGCCAGATCGAAATGGATGGCCACATCGGGATAGCGCAGGCCGACCTCACGCGCCAGTGTGTCGAGCGCATCGATACACGCCATGGCCCGTGGCGCGAATGCCAGCACTTCGCGGGCATTCGCCAGCGTTTCTACACCACCATTGAGCAGCGGCAGTTGCCGGATGCCCACAGCCACCGCGTCGGCGACATCGAGCTGAGCCGCAAACGCGTCGATTTCAGGGACGGATTTGCGCTGCAGCATATCGAACAGCTCCGATGCCTGCGCGTCATCGAGCCCTGCCGCCTGCGATACCTCCCGGAAAATACCGGTATGCCCAAGATCGACATTAACACCTTCCACACCACAGACTGCCATCGTTTCCAGCAACAGCGAAAGAATTTCGCGATCACTGTCGATCCCTTCGTGCCCATACAGCTCGACACCCACCTGGAGCGGGCTGCGAGTACCACCAAAACCGGCTGGACGCGTCGTCAGCACCGTACCCAGGTAGCACAAACGAACCGGCCCATCGCGGTTGATGCGATGTGCGTCGATACGTGCAATCTGCGGCGTCATATCCGCGCGCACCCCCATCAAGCGCCCCGTCAGCTGGTCGGTCAGCTTGAAGGTTTGCAGGTCGAGATCGTCGGAAGCACCGGCAAGCAGCGATTCGAGATACTCGATGAACGGCGGCATGACAAACTCATAGCCCCAGCTGCGGTACAGATCGACCAATCGGCGGCGATAAGCCTCCAGCCAAGCGGCATCGTCCGGCAGTGCTTCTTCGACGCCTTCCGGCAACAACCAACGGTTCATTTTCCGGCCTGTCATCAGCCCCTCACGAGATACAGGAAGACCACACCCAGCACCATGCTGACCAAGCCAAAGATTCGCAGCTCACGATCCGGGATCTCCGCGAGTTTTTTCACGGTTTCCCGGTATCCACGCGGTGACAGGAAGGGCATCAGACCCTCCAGCACCAGCACTAGCGCAAGCGCGGCCCACAGGTCAGTCATGGTCTGGTCAACTTACTTCAGACCCTTTGGACTCTTGAAGAAACGGAAGAACTCCGATTCCGGCTCCAGCACCATCAGATCGCTCTTGTTACGGAACGCGCCACGATAGGACTCCATGCTGCGATGGAAAGAGTAAAAGTCGGGATCGACACTGTAGGCCTTGGCATAGATTTCAGCGGCCTGGGCATCACCTTCACCACGCAGAATCTGGGATTCCTTATAGGCAGTGGCGAGCAGCACGGTACGTTCTCTGTCTGCTGCCGCTCGTAGTCGCTCAGCAGCCTCCTGACCTTGGGCACGCAGCTCCTTGGCGATACGCGCACGCTCGGCGCGCATACGATCGTAGACAGACTCACTGACTTCAGCCGGCAGATCGATCTGGCTGATCCTGACATCGACAACACCGATTCCCAGCTCCTTCGCCAGCTGCTTCGATGTCGTACTGATCGAAGCCATGATCTCGGCACGTTCACCAGACACCACTTGCTGAATCGTGCGTTTGGCGAACTCGTTACGCAAACCATCCTTGATGATCTGCGCCAGGCGGCTTTGTGCCAGACGCTCCTGGCCACGAGTCGCGCGATAGTAGCGCGCCACATCCTCGATACGCCACTTGACGAAGAAATCGACTGTCACGTTCTTCTTTTCGACTGTCAGGAAACGCTCAGGACGCGCATCCAGTGTCAGAATACGCGCATCGAACTTCTTGACGTTGTTGACCAGCGGCATTTTGAAGTGCAGCCCAGGCTTCAGTTCGGCATTCTTGATCTCACCAAGACTGAACAGTAACGCCTTGTCACGCTCGTCGACCGTGTAGGCAGACATCGACAGCAATACCGCGACGGCGACCAGGATACCTATCAGATACTTGCTCATCGGCGGCTCTCCCTCGATGTTCTGCTGGCGGGTCGTGATCGCTCTCGCGGCACTCTCACCGTGTTACCCGGCGCGGATGGAATATTGATTTCAGGCATCGGCGTCGGTGCCGGCAAAGCACCCGCGGCGCGATCGATCAACTTATCGAGCGGCAGATACATCATGCTGTTGCCATTCTTTGTATCCATGACCACCTTGCTGGTGCGTGACAATACGGCTTCAACGGTTTCCAGATAGAGGCGTTCACGGGTGACATCGGGTGCCAGACGATAGGCCGCCAGCAGCTTGCTGAAACGATCGGTTTCACCTTCAGCACGCGACACCACCTGCTCTTTGTAGGCCTTTGCCTCCTCAATCACGCGCGCCGACTCACCACGAGCAATCGGTACAACGCTGTTGGCGTAGGCTTCCGCCTCATTGACAAAGCGGACGTTGTCTTCCCGTGCCTTGATGGCGTCATTGAAGGCATCCTGAACCTGTTCCGGCGGCTGCGACTGCTGCAGGTTCATGGTGGTAATTTCCATGCCAGTGCCGTAGGCATCGAGCATCGCCTGCGTCAGGCTCTTGCTGCGAGCCGCAATCTGGGGGCGCCCTTCATTGAGCACGAAATCCATCTTGCTCTTGCCCACGGCCTCGCGCAGCGCACTTTCGACGGCCTGGTTAAGCGTTATATCGGGATTGCGCACATTGAAGGTATAGGCTTTTGCGTCGTTGACACGATATTGGGCAGCCAGCTCAATGTCGACAATGTTTTCATCCTGGGTGAGCATGCTGGAACGATGCTGAAAACTACGCACCTGGTCGATATTGACGACCTCGACCTTCTCGATCGGCGACGGCAGGTGCCAATGTGGCCCCGGGCCGGTTTCATATTGAAAGGCACCGAAACGCAGTACGAGACCACGCTCGCCCTCACTGACGATGTAGAAGCCGGAAGCCAGCCACAATATCGCACCGAGCAGCAAGATGCCGACGAGTCCAATCGAGCCAGCATGGCCACCACCCTTGCCACCACCGCCGAAGCTACCCAGCTTGCTGGTAATCTTCTTCAATAGTTCGTCGAGATCAGGAGGCCCCTGATTGTTCCGGTTGCCACCGCCCCATGGATCCTTGTTGTCTCCACCTGGTTGATTCCAAGGCATCAATGATCTCCAAAATACAAATAACAAAAGTCTGGTCAGCCAGACAGTCTGCCCGGCAAGGGCTTTTCTTCAAACCGTTGCCGGAGCAGTCGAATTCTTCGCGCGCATCCTCAGCGGATGCCTCACCGGATGGCGAGACCTCGTGCCAGCAGACGTTACACACAAGGTTCGTGATTTTATGGGGGTGGGTAGTAAAACTCAATCAGAAACGAGTTTGAAAGGTTTTATCGAGGCTCCGCCTCACACGCCAACCGCGTCAACACATCGAAGTCGATCGTCTTGAAACGGTCTACCAGCTGCCCGAAACTGCGCCGGGACAGTGACACATCCAGCGCCCACTGCCCCTCTGGTGTCAGCTCTTCATGCAGTACCGCGCCACGCTCGAACAGCTCGGCTCGAAGCTGGCCAGCATCCATGGGCAACAGCAATCTGCCCCGCATCGTATCCCGGGCGAACTGCTGCGCGATGACATCAAGCAATTCAGTCAGCCCCGCGCCGGTTTTTGCCGACACCCACACCCGCGCCGGCAGGCCGTCCTGAGCCGGCAGCGAGCGGGCCTGCGCATCGGTCAGATCGATCTTGTTGTAGACCAGAACCTGTGGGCTGTCCGCTGCGCCGATCTCCTCCAGCACATTGTTGACCTGATCGATATAGCTGTTGCGTTCAGGATCACTGGCGTCGATGACATGCAGCAGCAAATCGGCTTCTTCGGTTTCCTGCAGCGTAGCGCGAAAAGCGGCAACGAGGTCGTGCGGCAGCTGACGGATGAAACCGACCGTGTCCGCCAGCACCACGGACTGATTGTCTGGCAGGATCACCCGCCGCAATGTGGGATCGAGCGTCGCGAACAGCTGATCGGCTGCATAGACCGTGGCGCCACTGAGCGCGTTGAACAACGTCGACTTGCCGGCATTGGTATAACCGACCAGCGATATCGTGGGAATATTGGCTTTCTTGCGCAGCTGACGCCCCTGTTCGCGCTGCTGCTTCACGCGGTCGAGGCGCCTGCGAATGGACTTGATGCGCTCGGCGAGCAGGCGGCGGTCGGTCTCCAACTGCTTCTCACCCGGACCACGCATACCAATCCCGCCCTTCTGCCGTTCGAGGTGGGTCCAGCCGCGCACCAGGCGGGTCGACAGGTGTTGCAGCTGCGCTAGCTCGACCTGCAGCTTGCCCTCATGGGAGCGGGCGCGCTGGGCAAAGATATCCAGGATCAGTCCGGTGCGATCGAGCACACGGCATTGGAGGAAGGATTCGAGATTGCGTTCCTGACTGGGACTCAGGGCATGATCGAAAATGACGACGTCGGCCTCGCTGGCCTTGACCAGGTCGCGAACTTCTTCGGCCTTGCCCGAGCCAACGAACAGGCGTGGGTCGGGTGCCACCTTCTTACCGGTGACAAGACCGACCTGCTTGGCGCCGGTAGAGGCCACGAGTTCGGCGAATTCCGCCAGTTGCTCCTCTGGCGATGCCCCCTGCTGTTCCCGCTGAAATCGGATGTGGACCAGGACAGCCCGCTCACCCTGCTGAGGACGTTCAAACACGCCGGGTCAGACTACCCCGCTGTTACTCATTGCCCTCATCGTCGGCATAGGGCAACCGAACTGGCTTGGAAGGCACGATGGTCGAGATGGCATGCTTGTAGACCATCTGGTTGACACTGTTGCGCAACAGCACAACGAACTGGTCGAAGGAATCGATCTGACCAGTGAGTTTGATTCCGTTCACCAGATAAATCGCAACTGGCACACGCTCCTTTCGTAACGCGTTGAGGAAGGGTTCTTGTAAAGTCTGCCCTTTAGACATCTTGCCACCTAGTTTTTAATAGAGTTTGGAAATTTCTATTTCAGTCAGTGCAATATAGCACAGTCTTTATAAAAATGATTGAAAGAGCGACACAAGTCCGCTGCGCAATTCCGGCCATTCTAAATTGAGAGGATCGATCCGTTCAAGCTCCCCGTTACCCCGCAGCCAGGTCAGCTGCCGCTTCGCCAGCTGCCGCGTGGCGACAACGCCTTTCTCACGCATCTCTTCGAAGCCAAACTCACCATCGAGATATTGCCAGACCTGTCGGTATCCCACTGATTTCATGGAAGGAAGTTCAAGACTGAGATTGCCGTAACGGCGCAACGCCTCGACTTCGTCGACAAAACCGGCGGCCAGCATCTGATCGAATCGCTTTTCGATTCGTTGATGCAGAACAGCGCGATCCTGCGGTATCAGCGCAACAGATGCCACCCGAAAGCGCGTATTCAGCGCCCCATCGCGCACTTTCTGCAATTCGGAAATGGGCTTCCCGGTGAGCTCCCATACCTCCAGCGCCCGTTGCAAGCGCTGCGGATCATTAGGGTGAATACGGGTAGCAGCCTCGGGATCGACCTGCGCCAGGCGGCGATGCAACACCTCCCACCCCTGCGCCGTCGCTTCCGCTTCTAGCCGCTGCCGGATTGCCGGATCGGCTGGCGGCAGCGCCGACAACCCCTCCAGCAAAGCGCGAAAATAGAGCATCGTGCCACCCACCAGCAACGGCACCTTGCCAGCACGGTGGATGTCATCAATATGCATCAGTGCATCATCGCGAAAACGCGCTGCCGAATAGATTTCATCCGGCTCACAGATATCGATCAGGCGATGCGGCGCACGTTCGAGCAGTGCCGTATCCGGCTTGGCAGTGCCGATATCCATGCCACGATACACAAGCGCCGAATCGACACTGATGATCTCCACCGGCAAAGCCTCCACCAGTGCCGCAGCCAGCTCGGTCTTGCCGCTGGCCGTCGGCCCCATCAGACAGAGCAGCGGTAGCTTGTCGCTACTACTGACCACGCTGAAACAGCTTGTCCAGCTGGTCGATGGTGAACTGCATCCAGGTAGGACGACCATGATTGCACTGCCCACTGCGTTCGGTGCGCTCCATATCACGCAGCAGTGCGTTCATCTCAGGTATGGTCAGTTGCCGATTGGCGCGCACCGACCCATGACAGGCCATGGTCGAGAGCAGTTCATTCATCGCTTCCTCGACACGGGAACTGCTGCCCTTCTCCATCAGATCGGCCAGCACATCACGCACCAGCTCTTCGATATCGGCATCATGCAAGAGCGTCGGCACCGCCCGCACGACAATCGACTCGTCGCCACTGCGATCCAGCTCCATGCCCAAGGTCGCCAACAGCTCGGTGGATGACTCGACCAGGTCAGCCTCGCGCCGGCTGACGCGGATCGTCAGTGGCAACAGCAGCGGCTGCATGCGCAAGCCATCGCCCTGATACGAATTTTTCAACTGCTCATAGGTGATGCGCTCATGGGCTGCATGCATATCCACAACCACCAGACCAGCAGCATTCTGCGCCAGCACATAGATGCCATGCAGCTGCGCCAGCGCATACCCCAGCGGCGGCGCTTCGGTCGCTGCCGCTTCGTCGATCACATGCGCAGGGAGCGACGCGGCAGCCGCCGCCATCTGCCCATAGTTGGCCATCTGCTCGGCGATCTGAGCGCCGGCTGGCATTGAATCCCGCCACTGGCCGCCATCTTGTGCGGCCGGCATGAGTGGCGCGGTCTGCTGCTGCGGTGCCGATACCTCGGGTTGATCCATACCAGTCGCCGTCGCCGCAGGCGCCACTGCCGCCTCCCCCGGACGCAGATCCGCAATCACCCGTTTCAAGGTACGAAAGATAAAGTCATGCACCAGGCGCGACTCACGAAACCTCACCTCATGCTTGGTGGGATGCGCATTGACATCGACCAGCGCCGGGTCGAGTTCCAGAAACAGGATGTAGGCAGGATGGCGGCCATGATAGAGCACGTCCTGATAACCCTGCCGCACTGCATGGGTGACGAGCTTGTCGCGAATCATGCGCTGGTTGACATAGAAATACTGCATGTCCGCCTGACTACGCGAAAAGGTCGGCAGACCAAGCCAGCCCCACAACCGCAGCCCCGCACCACTTTCATCGAAAAAAACCGATTGCTCCAGAAACGCGCTACCAAACACCTCGCCGACACGGCGGCTGCGAATCTCGTCGCTGGTCGCCGGCGGCAGTCGCAACGACTGCCGCTGGTTGTGCGACAACTCGAAGCTCACATCGAAATGACTCAGCGCCAGACGGCGTACCAGCTGCTCCAGATGGCTAAACTCGGTTTTTTCGGTACGCAGAAACTTGCGCCGCGCGGGGACGTTATAGAAAAGGTCGCGCACATCGATGGTCGTGCCTGTTGGGTGCGGGCAAGGCTGCGGCTCGCCCTGCACGCTGCCGCCATCAAGCGCATAGCGCCAGCCGGTATCAGCGCCGGCCACCGCCGAAGTCATGGTGATTCGCGAAACGGAAGCGATGCTGGGCAATGCTTCACCCCGAAAACCGAGGCTGCGAATATGTTCGAGATCCTCCAGACTGCCAATCTTGCTGGTGGCATGGCGCGCAAACGCCAACGGCATCTCCTCCAGCGGAATGCCGACACCATCGTCGCGAATGCGGATGCGCTTGACCCCGCCCTGCTCGACATCGATCGAGATCGCGCGTGCGCCAGCATCGAGACTGTTTTCCAGCAACTCCTTCGCCACCGACGCCGGACGCTCGATCACCTCGCCGGCGGCGATCTGATTGATGAGTTGAGGAGGGAGTTGACGGATCGTCATGAAAAAGCCCGGATAGAAGTGATCCGAGCCATTATCGGGAAAATAGCGCCAGATGGCGAGAGTGGATCAAGTGTAACTATTCAGCGTTCGCTCAAGTAGAACCGTAACTGCTCAGATTGCCGCTGGAATGCGTCAGATCAAGGCGGGAAATGTGAGTTTACATGGGTAAATGACCATTTCCCAACGCAGAGATGGCGCGTTTCAGTGGGTCATGGTAGGAACACCGGTCACCCGGTGCCCCCCATACAGATCCGTACGTGCGCTACTAACGCATACGGCTCCTACTTCGAGTATCTGGCGCAAAATCGCATTTCAGGATAAGCATGAACAACACGTACCTTGGGAAGTTCCCGTCTGATCCAGGGACCAAACTTTTCCCACGTGAGCGTATGGCGTTGACTGCGACGACGAAGCATCTTGAACCAGCGCTTGACCAGTTCATCCCGAAATAGGGAAACACGTTTGCTGTTACCCGGCACACCGTAATAGTTCATGTGTCCGATCAGCACGGCCTTTAGCCACTTCAGTGTCTTCCATTTCGGTTCATGCATTCGCTGTCGTAGCGCACGCTGGACTGCCTTGATCTGTTTGGTCAGCCGCTTTCTGATGGTTTTGCGTCCAATCTTGAAGCCGCCATCTCGCCGCTTTGTGCAGTAGTGGGTAAAGCCCAAAAAGTCGAAGGTTTTCGGCTTGCCTTCTCCACGCTGTGCACTGTCTACGGCTGCAAAGCGGCCAAATCGGATCAGCTTCGTTTTCTCTGGGTGTACCGCCAGGCCAAACCGCTCGAGCCGGGCCTTTAGTTTCACCAGATACTCATTGGCTTCCCATTTGTGCTGAAAGCAAAGAACCGCATCATCGGCGTACCGCACGATTAATACTTCTCCTGTTGCCCTCGCTTGCCGCCATTGATGGCTCCATAGGTCAAACACATAGTGCAGGTAGATGTTGGATAACAGGGGCGATATCACGGCACCCTGAGGTAGTCCTCGGTGCGCCGGGTTTCGCTTCCCATTCTCATCTACTGCGCCCACCTTGATCCAGCGGGTGATCAGTTTGATCAGTCGTTTGTCCTGTACGCGGTGCTGGACCATCCGGATGAGCCAGTCGTGTTCTACGGTATCGAAGAATCGACGTATGTCCAGGTCCAGTACCCAGTTCACTTTCTTTTTGCTGATGCCGTAGCTGAGCGCATCCAATGCGTCGTGCTGGCTTCGTCCTGGCCGAAATCCATAGGAAAACCCCAGTAGCTCGGGTTCGTAGATCTGGTTGAGGAGGGTGACTACGGCTTGTTGCAGCAGTTTGTCCTCTATGCATTGAATACTCAGGATGCGGTTCTCGCCATTTCCTTTCGGTATGCTGACTTGCCGCGCGGGCTTTGGTTTGTACTGCCCTGCCTGTATTCTTGCAACCAGGTCGGTGAGCCGATCCTGTAGGTTTTCATGATAGTCCGACCAGCACACCCCATCGATCCC
>CAZQXF010000042.1:0-13745 GCA_964596975.1 uncultured Thiotrichales bacterium
ACCCTGTAACAGCGAGCCCAGCCCATTTTGCCCGGCCGTACCCGCTTGCGGATTGCCGCTGGATGCCGTTTCGGTGTAGATATTTCCACCTTGAGCCTGCAAGCCGGTTGGATTGACAAAGTCGACGAGCTGGATGGTGCCAATCTGGGAGGGTGATGTATTGCCGGGTGTCAGTACCGAAATGGTGCCGTCCGTGCCGATGGTCAGACTTTGTGCATTGGATGGCACGGTAAAGCCGGGTTGCAGCGGATAACCCGAAGACGTGACGATCTGGCCCTGTGCATTGAGCTGAAATGAGCCATCACGCGTATAGCCGCTACTGCCATCAGGCAACAGGATTTCAAAAAAACCGCGGCCCTGGATGGCGACATCGAGTGAGTTGTCGGTTTTCGTCAGGCCACCTTGGGTAAAGAGTTTTTCGGTTGCTACAACACGCACGCCCGTGCCGACATTCAGTCCAGAGGGCAGTTGTGTGTCCTGCGATGAGCTCGCGCCGACTTGACGCACATTTTGGTAGATCAAGTCTTCAAACACCGCGCGATCACGTTTGAAGCCCGTGGTATTCGCATTCGCGAGGTTGTTGGCAATGACGCCCATGCGGGTTTGCTGGGCATCGAGTCCGGTCTTGGAGCTCCATAGTGCTCTGTTCATGATCAAATTCCTTTTTGAAGTTTTATCGTCCGCATCCTTGCGGAGACACTAAATATTCCGATCAACCTTTCAATAACTCCCTCCCCTGGGGGAGAGGGGGCTATGCCACGCGAGCAATGGAAGCGGCAGTTTTGTCGGCTTCCTCGGCATCCTTGAGTACCTTGACGTGCATCTCGTATTGTCTGGCCAGCTCGATCATGTTCACCAGTGCCTCGGTCGCATTCACGTTGGAACTTTCGAGACTTCCGGTCGATATTGTGACCGACGCGTCGGCGAGGGCTGGTTCATCGTCACTTGTACGAAAAAGTCCGGTTTCAGTTTTCTTTAGTCCGTCGAGCGCTGGGTTGACCAGCTTTATCCGGTCGATGACTGCCATGCTCATTGCACCCCCGCCCTGGGGAATGATCGAGATGGTGCCATCCTTGCCAATCGTGATTTTCTGGTAGGGGGGGATGGCAATGGGGCCGCTGTTTCCCATGACAGGGTTGTTGGCCCCTGTGGTCAGTAGTCCTTCGGGGGAAATTCTCAGATCGCCACGGCGGGTCAGGGACTCGTTACCATCGGCATCCTGCACCGCAATAAAGCCATCACCGTTGATCGAGACATCAAGGTCGCGGCCTGTGTTGATGCTGGGGCCCTGACTGAAATCGACGCCAACCCGGTTGTCCTCGGTATAAGCACGTGTTGGGTGGCCGGGACCATACATCGGTAGCGCCTTGAAGGCATCAAGATCGGCGCGGAAACCCGTGGTATTGATGTTGGCAAGATTGTTACTGTTGGTCGCCTGTTTCAGCATGATCTGCCGGGCGCCGTTCATTGCAGTATAGATAACGCGAT
Organism: uncultured Thiotrichales bacterium; assembly: GCA_964596975.1. Taxonomy (GTDB): domain Bacteria; phylum Pseudomonadota; class Gammaproteobacteria; order UWMA-0217; family UWMA-0217; genus JALSHZ01. Next base: position 1,489 of record CAZQXF010000042.1, read on the forward strand.
CCATCGCATGGCCTCTTTGATAATTCAGGTATCGGTGTTCAGCTCCCTCCCCTTGAGGGGAGAGGGGGGCACGATGCGCCCCCTCTCTTTGATGAACACCGAAAACTGAGAAAAAACGTCTTTCCGTAGGTTGGGCAAAGCGCAGCGTGCCCAACAAACATCCTGTGATTGCAGCGGTATCTGTAGGGTGAGCGCCGACTAGATGCCCACCGATTCCAGCTATGGTGGGCACCCGTGCCGCGCGCACCACCCTACAGTTTACCCCAAGCTACCGCGTGGCAGCAGGTTCCGGCCCGTTATTCCGTTCACGGGCCAGAACCACTACGCTATTAACGTCGCATGTTGATAACGGTCTGGGTCAGTTCATCATTGACGCTGATAATCTGCGCATTGGCCTGGAAGGCGCGCTGCGCACCGATCATGTCCACCAATTCTTCGGTAACGTCGACGTTGGAGGATTCCAGGGCGCTCGACTGGATGAAACCCAGGGAGGCACTACCGGGTGCGCCGACGGCTGGCGCGCCGGAGGCAAAGGACTCTGCCCACGAGCTATCGCCGACCGGACGCATGCCTTCGGTGTTGGCGAAGTTTGCCAGTGCGACCTGGCCCATTGCCTTCGATTGGCCGTTGGTATACCGGCCAAAAATCGTGCCGTTTTTGTCGATGTCCAGGCTTACCATGCGACCGGAAGAATAGCCGTCGGCCTTGACCTTGTTGACGCCTGAAGCAGCGTCATATTGGGTCATGTCGTTGATGTCGAGTTTCAGGTTGATGTCATCGACTGCGCTGCCCAGAGCATTGGAGCTGATGATGAAATCGATCTGCCCCTTGACGGCAGGAGAAGCTGTTGCGTCGACATAGGTTGCACTGCCATCGCTATTTTTGATCGTCTCGATGGTACCGTCATTTTTGAACTTTATTTTGTAACCAGCAGGATCTCCGACCATTTCTCCAGTTTCTGCTGCCTGGGCAAACAGGTTCCAGTTGTTGTCCGATTCCTTCTGAAAGTAGTAGTTCACGACATGGGTGGATCCTTGGGAGTCGTAGATCGAAGATCCTGTCGTGAAGTTATACGACTTTGGGTTGTCGGGTGAGAAAGCGGTGTTGATGGCTTCAGATGTCTGATCCAGGTTCAGTCCGATTTCAACATTCTCTGATGCCTTGGGTTGCAGATCGGCGGTGTCGATTTTGATTTCGCCCAGTGTCGGCAGTACGTTACCTTCGGTGTCGACCTGGTAGCCGGTCAGGCGCTGCTCGGTTGCATTGGCGAGATAGCCGTCGCGATCCATCCCGAACATGCCGGCGCGCGAATAGACGACGCCGCCGTTGGCGTCTTTCATGCGAAAGAAGCCGCCACCTGAGATGGCCAGATCCAGTGCGTTGTCGGTATAGGTGATATCGCCCTGGGTCATTTGTTGGCGAATGGTCGTGACCTGGACGCCTTTGCCGGTTTCAGTGCCGCTGCCGCCAAAGTCGGAAGCGGCATAGACATCAGCAAACTCGGCGCGTGAGCGTTTGAAGCCGCTGGTATTGGAGTTGGCGATATTGTTGGAAATGACCTCCAGGTTCTTGCTGGCTGCGTCAAGTCCGGTCAGTGCTGTATTGAATGACATGAGTTCCTCTCTTTTATTGAGTCTGATCCATCAGATATATATTTGGGAATCTATTTCTCGTTCCCCGGGGGTTACTGGATTTGCTGAATGGCCGCGAAATCCAAAGACTGTCCATTTTGTATGTTCAGTTTGGGTTTTCCGTTATCGAAGCTGACACTGTCGATTTTCGAGAATACCAATGTTTCTGCTGCTTCGGCTGTGTCACCGTCAGTGTCGAATTGCGCTGTTACGAGGTAGTTGCCTTGTGCTGCGACGGAACCATCATTGCGTTTTCCGTCCCAGGTGAACTCGACTAAGCCGGCGGGCTGGTTGCCCATGTCGATTTGGCGAATGATATTCCCGCCGGGATCGGTGATGGCAATACGCAGATTGCCCGTGCCAGCGGGTAGATTGACGGCGCCTCGTGCCGAGTCTCCCTCTTGTTCAAGGGTGATGCGGTCGCCGGCTACCAAAGCTTCCTTGCCGATCATATTGACGGCGTTGAGTCCCATGCCAGCTTGCAGGGACTGGGCAAGGCTGCTGACGGTTTCCTGCAACTTGCCGAGGCTGGAAACGGAGCTGAATTGTGCCATCTGGCCGAGAAATTCACCGTTGTCGGTGGGCTTCATCGGATCCTGGTTTTTCAGTTGCTCCGTCATGAGGGTGAGAAAGTCCTCTTGCAGCAGCTCGTTGCCACCAGCTTTTCCTTTCTGGTTATTTTCGAGACCGTAACGTTGTAGAAGATCGGTGTTGATTTGCGTCATTATCCGTTCCCCAGTTTCAGTGTCTTCAGCAGCATCTCCTTGGAGGTGTTGATGATTTCGACATTGTTCTGGTAGCTGCGCGATGCCGAGATCATATTCGTCATTTCCTCAACAACGTTTACGTTCGAGTCGAACACATAGCCGTCTTTGTTGGCCAGAGGGTTTCCAGGTTCGTAGCGCTTGTTATGGCTGGCCTGGTTTTCGACCACAGCAGCCATGCGAACGCCGCCGGCTGCCTTGGGCTCGCCAAGACCGCCAAGAATGGTGGAAAAAACGGGTTGACGCGCCTTGTAAGCCGATTTTTCGTCGCCAGCCACACTGTCGGCATTGGCGATGTTGCTCGCGGTCAGATTCATTCTGAGCGACTGCGCGCCCATGGCGGTGCCGGATATATCGAATACATTGAACAATGACATGCGTCTATTCTCCTGTTAGTGCTTTTTTCATCGAGCGGGCCTTGCCGCTAAGAAACATCAGGCTGGCCTGGTAGCGGATGGCGTTGTCGGCAAACTCTGATTGTTCGACATCTGATTCGACGGTGTTGCCATCCAGGGATGCCTGTTGTGGGTTGCGGTATTTCAACGCCGCGGTGGTCGTGATGTTAGACGGCAGTGCCATATGCTGACCGTGCGAGCGCTTCATCTCGATGCTGGGTGTCTGGATCTGGCCACCGATGACTTCTTTGAAGTCGATATCGCGGGCCTTGTAATTTGGTGTGTCGACATTCGCGATGTTCGCTGCAAGAATGCTTGATCGCTGGGAACGCAGGACGAGTGCCTGCGGGTGTACTCCAAACAGTTTATCTATGGTTGGCATCAATTCCTCCGCGTCCATGCGGCTGTTGTTGTGGTGTAAAGGGATTTCCGTATCCCGGTACCATCGGTGCGCGGCGGTTATTTCCGCATCACCGACTTGCGGTAAGCAATGGTGCAAGGGCCATGCCATGAGCGTGTCATAGTGAAAAAAACTTGAGCGGATTTATCCTGGGCGGAGAAATTGGGCGATGAAAGGCATTTCGGCATGTCAGGCGCGGGAAAGCGTCACAAACCTGCGCGTCAGGGCGATGCGGGATCAGTCGCAAGATTCTTGTGGCTGCCGAATATTGCCTGTCAATTATTGCCGCTTGCCTGGGTCTCTCGCCGGGTGGGGGGGAGAACGCATGACGGCGGTGGCACCTTAATTGCTTGAGCGATATGTAGTGACGGCCAGTCAAATTCTTGACTCTATTAGCCTGGAATTCTCGCCGCGGCGCACTGCGTGGTCGAAGTAGTGAACTGGTGAGAAATCCGGGTTAGGTAGCCACACCTCAATTTTCAGGGAATGAAGATGAAAATGATATGCAAGCGGCTGAAAATGTTCGTGCTTCCTGTTTTTATCGCACTGTCTATCCAGTCTGCGAGTGCGGAAGAGGCAGGCGATTTGCAGTCTCACCAGGAGATCCGCCAGGTTGTTGAGGACTTTGTGTATGAGACGCTGCCGGGTGAGGATGTGGAGGTACGGGTTCGCTCTCTGGACAACCGCCTTCGTCTGCACGGTTGTGATGTTCCGCTGGAGGCTTTTTGGTCTCCGGGTTCTCGCCAGCGCGGGGCAACGTCGGTTGGCGTGGCCTGTGAGGGAGAAAAACCTTGGAAGATCTATGTTCGTGTCACGATCAAACTGATGCGGGAGGTGGCCGTTGCGGCACGACCGCTGGTGCGTGGCGATATCCTGCAGCGGGATGATGTCCGCATGGTGCGCAAGGATGTAAGCCGTATCAATGGCAGCTATCTTGAAGATCCCACGCCGCTGATTGGTTATGAGCTGCGGCAGTCGGTGTCGGCGAACAGTCTGCTGTATTCGCGAATGTTACAGGCACCAAAGCTGGTGCGCCGTGGCGACAAGATTACGGTCCTCGCCGTCGTCGGTGGCCTGGAGGTCCGTGTCATGGGGGAAGCACTGTCTGATGGTGGCAAGGGCCAGATGATCCGTGTCAGAAACTTGTCCTCCAAGCGGGTTGTGCAGGGTGAGGTGGTCTCGAAGGGGATGGTTCGCATCGTCATGTAAACAGGGGGAGGTTGCTGATATCGTGATTGTGATTTGTGTCACATTCGGGCATTTCTGGGGCGGAAAAATGCTGCAGGGACTAAAGAATCGGATCGAGCCTCCGATAAGCAGGGAAAGTTCACAAGATTGGAATTCATCATGAACAAGATCAATAGTGTGTCGTCGATCAGTAGTGCGGCGGCCAGAGAAGGGCAGGGAAGCTTGAGAAAAACCGCTGATGCTGGTGAGCATCGAAATGTCGATGCTGGTCCATCGAGCCAGGTAGCGCTGACCGGCATGGCCCTGGCGATGGTGGAGGCGCAGCAGCTCGCTGAGCAGACCCCGGAAATCGATGTGCAGCGGGTCGACGAGATACGTGATGCCATCGCCAGCGGCAGCTATAGCATCGATGCTGACAGGATAGCATCGGTGTTGCTGCAGATGGAAAATGACCTTGCGGTCGACTGAAGATGGACGAACTCTATCGCAGTAAAGCCATCAAATTGATGGACGAAGGGATTGCGGCTGCCGCAGCCATGGAAGCGCATCTGGAGCAGGAACAGCAGGCGCTGGTATCCCAGGATCTGGATACATTACGGATCATGGTCACCGAAAAACGGCAGACAATTGATCGCCTCGCCAGTTTTGAGTCTGCAATGATGGGGCTGCTCAAGTCTGTTGATGGTGGTGTCGCGTCGGATAACTGGGTCGAGCTGATTCGTACCCTCTATCCTGATGACCGGCGGGTTGAGGATACTGTCAACCAGCTACGCGCCCACATCGCACACTGCCGTGTGCTGACGGTCGAAAATGAGGGTTTGGTCAATATCGGTCTCGCGCGTGTGTCAGTTGCCATGCAGATGCTGACAGGGGATGCGCCGTCTGATGTCTACGATCCTGCTGGCAAGGACTATCCGGGTTCGCGTTCGGCAAGATCGATTACCCGGGTCTGATCTCTCCTCAATAGTCAGTCTGCAGCCCGCAGCCAAAGGGCGGCCGTACTCATTGGATTCGATGAGTAAAAGAGAAATCCCGCTTTTCCCTTCCTGTGTATTGCCGCGTTGGTGACAGCCTTCCCCGGCGTGGGATTTTCATCTGTGACAGGTATATACTTCGCGCTTCCTTCTCTTGTTTTCTGGAAGCCCTATGCTCAAGTGTGGAATTGTCGGCGGCACCGGATACACGGGTGTCGAGTTGCTTCGATTGCTGGCCCGTCACCCGCGTGCCGAAGTGTCTCTGGTGACTTCACGCGCTGAGGCAGGGCGACCGGTAACAGATCTTTTCCCCAATCTTAGGGGGCATCTTTCTCTGCATTTTGAAAAGCCAGATCTCGATCGGTTGAAGGATTGCGATGTGGTGTTTTTCGCCACGCCGAATGGCACCGCGATGAAAGAGGTGCCGGCGTTGCTCGATGCCGGTGTCAAGGTAGTGGATCTTGCTGCCGATTTTCGTCTCAAGGACCCGGCCATCTGGGAGGAGTGGTATGGCATACCGCATGCCTGCCCCGAGCTGCTGCAAGAAGCGGTGTATGGGTTGCCGGAACTGAATCGTGAGGCCATATCTCAGGCGCGGTTGGTTGCCAATCCGGGCTGCTATCCCACTGCGACGACATTGGGCTTGCTGCCATTGCTGCAGCACCAGCTTATCGATGTGGACCATATCATCGCTGATGCAAAGTCGGGGGTCAGTGGTGCGGGCCGCAAAGCACAGGTAGGCAGTCTGCTTGCTGAAGCCGCTGAAAGCTTCAAGGCTTATGCAGTGCCTGGTCACAGGCACTGGCCCGAGATCAGGCAGACGCTGTCGCAGTTTATCGACGCGCCGGTAGGGTTGGACTTCGTTCCGCACTTGTTGCCAATGATTCGCGGTATCCACGTCACACTCTACAGTTATCTGACTTCCGACTGTGACACGCTTCAGGCAATCTACGAGGAATTCTATCGCGATGAGCCGTTCGTCGATGTGTTGCCGGAAGGGGCACATCCCGAAACGCGTAGTTGCAAGGGTGCCAACAACTGCCGGATCGCAGTGCATCGTCCCCGGAATGGGGAAACCGTCATTGTGTTGTCGGTGATTGATAATCTGGTGAAAGGCGCGGCCGGGCAGGCTGTGCAGAACATGAATCTGATGGCTGGCTTTGATGAGAGTGCCGGTCTGGATATCGTGGCGCTGACGCCTTAGCCGGTTGTGGGATACGTTCGCAAACCCAAGCCAGTGATCAGAATTTACCGCGATGGTGAGCATTCGGTATGGCGGTGGTTCGGGCCTTTGGCCGCTGTTTTCGTGGTTTTGCTTGGGGTCGTGGGCTATCTTTTTTTTGCGCAGACGAGCGGTGGACGTAATGCTGGGGAAGTCGTTGAGTTGCGGCAGACGGTCAGTGATCTGAGAGAAAAGAATCAGGCGCTCCGGGAGCAGTTGGCCAAGGCCGTGCGTTCCAGCGAAATCGACAGCAGTGCTGGGAAAGAGCTGATGGGTACGCTCGCGCTGCGGGAAAAAGAACTGCTGGATCTTCGCGAGGAGTTGAATTTCTACAAGAGTATGGTCGAGTCCGCGAAAGGGGACGGACCATCGACAATCAGTATCCGCAGTTTCTCGGTCGTGACGACAGATGCTGATAGGATATTTCACTACAAACTGGTGTTAGCCAGGGTTGACGGAAAGGGAAAGCCGGTAAAAGGGCAGGTTCAGCTGCGCCTGCAGGGGCGCAAGAATGGTGAAAGTGCGACGCTGGAGTGGCAGGACCTTTCATCAGGAAGTGAAGCGCCCAAGTTCAGGTTCCAGTTCTTTCAGAGGCTGGAAGGAGCGCTGGAGATTCCCGAAGGTTTTGAACCTGAGCATATCCTTGTCAAGGTGATGCCAAGCGGGAAGAAGCAGCAGTCAGTACAACAGAGTTTCTCCTGGAACTCCGTCAATGAGGGGATAGAAAGCAATGTTGGGAAGGAAAAAAGCACGCAAGTCAACGAGGATTGATACCGTTATCGGCAAGACGACGACGATTCGTGGTGACGTTGATTTCGCTGGGACGCTACATATCGAAGGCACAGTGATCGGCAATGTCAGGGCTGAAAGCGATCCTGAGGCGACGTTGATACTCGATGAAGACAGTATGATTCAGGGGGATATCTCGGTCGCGAACATTCTCGTCAACGGTTCAGTCGAGGGTGACGTATTTTCGACGAAGCATGCCGAGTTGCTTCCGCACGCCCAGATCAAGGGCAATGTCTACTACAATCTGATCGAGATGTCGGTTGGTTCGGCGGTCAATGGTAGCTTGGTGCATCGTGAGGAAGAGCGGGGGCAGATCGAGTATCTCGACAGCGCCATGAGCAGCAGCAAAAATAATGGTAAGAAAGCTGAAAATGGCTGAAGCTGGATGGTTCGGGAACTGGCCCACCTGATGGCGAGAGGGTTTCTTGACCCGTTTTGCAGCCAGGTGCTAGAGTCGATTGATCAAAACTGTTGAAGAGGTTTGTCTGCCATGTCTGCAACTGATAGCGCCGTACAGGATCAGGAAATGGAATCTCCGCTTATTTTTACCGATGCTGCGGCAAAGAAAGTGAGTGAGCTGATCAAGGAAGAGGATAACGATAACCTCAAGCTGAGGGTGTTCGTCACCGGCGGAGGGTGTTCTGGTTTCCAGTATGGTTTCACGTTCGATGAAGATATCAATGACGGTGATACCACGGTTGTGAACGGCGGTGTCACGCTGCTGATTGATCCGATGAGTTTTCAGTATCTTGCGGGCGCGGAGATTGACTACACTGAAGGTCTCGAAGGCGCGCAGTTTGTCATTCGCAACCCGAATGCGGAAACTACCTGTGGTTGTGGTTCATCGTTCTCTCCAGGATGACCAACGCTGTTCAGGATGTCTGTCGCTGAAAAAGCCCGCCGAGTGCGGGCTTTTTCATGCGTGGTAGATACCGCCCAGAATACGTGGCCCCTTTGCCCCGGTAAACACAGCTGTGTCGATGGGTTCCAGCGCCAGTGTTTTTTTTGCAAACCAGGCAAACGCCAGCGCCTCCATCTGATCCGGATCAATACCCGCCTGCGCTGAGCTGACAACTCGGAGCGGACTCAGCACGGTTGCAAGCCGGGTCATCATGTATTGATTGTGTACACCACCGCCGCATACATACAGCGATGTTATTTGATAGTTACTGGCGAGCTGATTGATCGTGGCAGCGACGGACTGAGCGGTGAGTTCGACGAGTGTGGCGGCAACGTCTGCGCTATCTACCGACGGTTTTTGCAGAGACAGCAAGTCGCCTAACCAATCCATGTTGAAATGTTCCCGTCCGGTGCTTTTGGGTGGCGGTCTGGAAAAGTAGGCGTCGGACAACATCAGGGTCAGCAGCGGCTGATTGATGTCACCGCTCGCGGCCCAGCGCCCATCGATATCACAAGAAGTATCGTGGTGGCGCATCGTCCATGCGTCGAGCAAGGTGTTGGCTGGGCCCGTGTCGAATCCCAATGGTGGCTGAGACGTGTTTTCTCCGGGAATGATCGTGATATTGGCGATGCCACCAAGGTTGAGTACGGCCACGTCATTGCTGCTACGTAGGAACTCGCAGTGAAAAGCGGGCGCCAAGGGGGCGCCTTGACCGCCAGCGGCCATGTCGCGGCGACGCCAGTCGGCAATCGTCGTGATTCCGGTCAGTTCCGCGATCAGGCTCGGGTCGCCCAGTTGTAGCGTATTGGGGCTGTCACTGTCGGGGAGGTGGTAGATGGTCTGCCCGTGGGAGCCAATGGCCTTGATGGTATGTTCTGCGGGGAGTTGGGCGCGAAGGGTGTTTGCCGCGTTGGCAAATGCGAGCGCAAGCTGATGATCTGTTTCAAGCAGAAATCTGAAATCGGTTCGACCGCCACCAGTGACCAGCACGTCAAGCCGTGTGCTGAGAGATTCCGAATAGGGATGGTGGATGGCGGCGGTGACAGTGGGTTTTGGGCCGCTGAAGTCGACTGCGACGGCATCGATGCCGTCCATGCTTGTGCCTGACATCAGGCCGATATAGCAATCGCGCGGCATGTGAATCGGTTTACCGATTGGGGAGTCAGTTCTTTCCGGGCAGGCTGGCGTAACGATCCAGCTGGGCTTTCAGTGCAGCCGTCTGCGTCATGAAATCTGATTTGAGAGACTTGGGCAACGGTGGTGCCTTTGGCAGTTTTACCGTTACCGGATTTTTGTGTACGTTGTTGACACGGAATTCGTAGTGCAGGTGGTAGCCAGTTGCGCTGCCGGTTTTGCCTACAAAAGCAATCACCTGCCCCTGTTTTACCCGACGGCCACGCTTAATGCCCTTTTTGAAGCCAGACAAATGAGCGTAGAGCGTGCTATAGCGGCGTCCGTGCTGGACGATAATGGTCTTGCCGTAACCTTTCTTCCACCCGGCAAAGATGACCTTGCCTTCTCCGGTCGATTTGACCGGCGTTCCCTTGGGTGCGGCGTAGTCCACGCCACGGTGCGCCCGAACGGTATGGAGAATCGGGTGTTTGCGTTTGGGGTTGAAATGCGAGCTGATGCGCGAGAATTTGACGGGTGTGCGGATGAAGGCCTTTTTCAGACTGCGTCCGTCGGCGCTGTAATAGGCCGTTTCCCCTTTCGGGTTGGTATAGCGAAAAGCGTAGTATGTTTTCCCTTTATTGATGAACTGGGCGGCAAGAATTGGCCCGTCTTTGAGCTTTTTGCCGTTCGCATACTGTTCCTGATAGATAACCCGGAAGTGATCACCTGAGCGAATATCGAGCGCGAAGTCGATATCGTACTCGAACGTTTCGGCAAGTTGCATGATCAGGTTTTCTGAAATGCCGGCCTTCTTTCCGGCAAGAAATAACGAGTCTTCGATGGTTGCTTCGGCGACGGCCTGACGATGCTCGATCGGATCCAGGATCTTGCTGGCGGAGTAGTTGTCGCCATCGCGTTTGACGTGGACTCGCTCAGTCGCGCTTTTGTGATAGATCAGTTCAGCGAGCTTGCCATTGTCTTTCAGAATCTGAAGTCGGTCGCCGGGCCGGATGGACTTCAGAAGTGCCTTGATCTCAGGTAGTGCGGTGATTTTGTGTAGTTGGCTGTGGATTTCAAGGCGGCTGAATATTGTCGAGAGTGTGTCGCCTTTTTTGACGGTGACATATTCCCAAGGGTCGATGTTTGGTGCCTCGCCAAGTGGTGAGGGGCCGATAAAGCCATCTTGATCCGTTGGCGGGAGGGGGATGGTCAGGCTGATGACATCAGAAGGGGTAGTGGCTCTGGCGTTGGTGACTTCTGGATCTGGGGAGAGCGTTTTGTGCGTTGTTGCTAGTACGACACCAAGTACCGAGGCGGTAACAACGAACAGAATAGCCCGCACAAGCCATCGCTGATGGCTTGTGCGGGTGTGGCCCTGTCGGGGCTTAATTCGGGGCTGCTTGAAGTCTTTGTTCCAAGTCATCGGTTTGCAAGGAATTCCACGTATGTAAAGAGGGTAGGCTGGGATGCATTATACGTCAACCGTGAACTGTTGTTTATGAGTGATTTCAATCCGTTGAGGTGACGGGATGATATGTGCCGAGGGTGCATGGTAAGGTGTCGCGCTCCCTGTCCCATATAAACGAGTGATTTGAGGTGACATATGGCGCGTTCGGTCGATGATGCGTTGTCGATAATTCGCAGAGGTGCGGAAGAGATTCTTCCGGAGGAAGATCTTGTTGAGAAGCTGAAGGAGGAGCGACCGCTACGGATCAAGGCGGGGTTTGATCCAACGGCGCCGGATCTGCATCTGGGACATACCGTATTGATTAATAAGTTACGTCAGTTCCAAGAGCTGGGCCATGACATCTTGTTTTTGATCGGTGACTTTACCGGCATGATTGGCGATCCAACTGGAAAATCCGTGACCAGACCGCCGTTGACGCCCGAAGAGGTCGAGCGGAATGCGCAGACCTATCAGGAGCAGATATTCAAGATTCTCGATCCGGATCGTACGCAGGTGGTCTTCAATTCGGCCTGGATGTCGAAGATGTCGTCAGCGGATCTGATTCAGCTGGCTGCACGCCACACGGTTGCGCGAATGCTGGAGCGTGACGATTTTAGTAAGCGATATCGGGAAGGTCGGTCGATTGCAATTCACGAGTTCCTCTATCCCCTTATTCAGGGGTATGACTCGGTTGCGCTCAAGGCTGATGTTGAGCTGGGAGGGACGGACCAGAAGTTCAATCTGTTGGTTGGAAGAGAGTTACAGCGCCAGTATGGGGAGCCTCAGCAGGTGGTGCTGACCATGCCGATACTTGAAGGTCTCGACGGTGTGCAGAAGATGTCGAAATCTCTTGGCAACTACATTGGCATCAATGATGCGCCGGACGATATGTTTGGCAAGCTGATGTCGATCTCTGATGACCTGATGTGGCGATACTTCGAGCTACTGAGCTTTCGTTCCTTATCTGAGATCAAGACGCTCAAGTCTGAGGTGGCTGCCGGGCGCAATCCGCGGGACGTCAAGTTCGAGCTTGCGCGTGAACTCATTGCGCGATTCCATGATGGGGCTGCTGCGGATCAGGCACAGGCCAATTTTATTGCGCGTTTTCAAAAGGGCGCGTTGCCCGAAGATATTCCGGAAAAGACGGTCTCGGTTGGTGAGGGTGGTCTGCCGATAGCAAACGTATTGCGCGAATCGGGGCTTGTGCAGAGTACATCGGAAGGGCTGCGCATGTTGAAGCAAGGTGCTGTAAAGCTCGACGGAGAAAAGATTAGTGATCGGGGGATGGTTTTGAAGGCGGGTGCTACGCCTGTTATCCAGGTTGGCAAGCGCCGGATTGCCCGGATTAATCTAAGTTAAGTCATTGATATTTTGGTAAATTTTTATTTATCAAAAATAATTATGCTGAATCTGTTGACAGCGTGAGTTAGGTC
>CAZQXF010000043.1:0-13321 GCA_964596975.1 uncultured Thiotrichales bacterium
ACCGCGCGTTCACCATTGACCCGCTCAATCGCCGCACCGAAAGCCATCAACAATATCGCGCGCAAATCCTGACACATCACTTTGCACTCTCCCTGCATGAAAAAGCCTGCCGAAAGCGGGGCTTTGGCAGGCTCATTGCTATCGTGACGATTGGTGAGTTCAACCCCCCAGCATTGCTGGAATACCTCCCTCGCGTGCCAACTTCATGAAATGCGAGCGATAGTAAAGCACCGCGCTTTTGCCATCGACCGAGACATCAAAGGCGCGCCATTTGCCGCCGGACTTTGCAAAGCGGAACACCAGTCGCGTGGTTCTGCCTTCAGGAAAGAGCAACCGCGCCATCAGATCAATACGGCTGGCATCTTTGGACGGGCGTGGGGGCAGAAACTGCGTTCTTGGCGGTGGTCCACGATGGCTGACCACATTCCTGATAAATGCCTTCAGAAACATGCCTTCGACGCGCCGGGTAAATTTCTCCTGCTGCTGCGCATTCATCTGCGCCCAGGCTGGCCCTGCTGCCAGCTGCGCCATACGCTTGAAGTCAAAAAACGGCTTGATCGTTTCGTCGACGAAACGCTGCATCTCCGCAGGGTTCTGCGCTCGGCCACTGGCAATGAAAAGATTGAGTTTGGTGATACCCTCTTCCAGGACGTTCGATGCCGTGGGCGCAGGGCGAATGGCCGCGGGTGACATCCCACTTTGAACCGGCGGTGCAGCAGTGGGGGATGCTGGAGGTGGATTTGCCGCAGCCATACTGCTGAACAATATACTGATCAGCCCGGTCAGTGCCAGGCCATGTAGTCGGTTTTTCTTCACAGTGTTTCTCCTTTGTGGTGGACTATTTATCGTGGTGGACGATCAACGCTGAATCCAGACCAGCGTTTTGGTGGGAATGCTGGCAAACAGCTCAATGACATCGGCATTGCGCATGCGAATACAGCCATGAGATGCAGGCTGGCCAATCAGCCCCTCCTCATGTGTTCCATGAATATAGATATAGCGTGACCAGGAATCCACCCCTGCGCCGGTGTTTTTCCCCTTGTCGAGACCTTGCAGCCACATGATGCGACTGGTCACGAAATCATCTCCGGTGGCAACCGGGCGAGCTTCGATGACCGCTGTGCGTCCGGTATCAACCCGGCCACGAAAGATGGCGCCACTGATGGCATTGGCGCCGATTTTGCGACGGATATAGTGCATGCCCAATGGCGTTTTGTTGCTACCGGCTTCGCTACCGATCCCGTATTTCGACGTCGAAACCGGATATTGCCGCCGCAGCTTGCCGTTTTCGAACCAGGATAGCGTTTGGGCCGAGATATCGACTACCAGCAGGTGTCTAGTGGTGAAATCGGGGTAACGCGCGGTCAGCTTGGCAATATCTTCGACCACGTCAGCACTCGCCACTGGCGCACCAGACCACAGCGCCAGAAATGCAGCCACCATCATCGTGGCGCTTCGCAACGATCGAATCATGCGTGATTATGTAAATCGACACCTTCGGTCTGACGCTGCCGATTGTCTTCCTCCTCCCCCGAGGCACGTTGACTCCCAAGGTTTTTCAAATAGGCAGGCGTTACCCCGGTTACGTAGTGCCCATCGAACACCGAACTGTCGAAGCCGTCCATATTCGGGTTGCCCTTGCGCACCGCATCGATCAGGTCTTCCAGCCGCTGATAGATCAGCCGGTCGGCCCCAATCACCTCGCAAACCTCGGCATCGGTATGGCCGTGGGCAATCAGGTCTTCGGTTGCCGGCATGTCGATCCCGTAGACATTCTGATAGCGAATTGGTGGCGCCGCCGAAGCGAAATAGACCTTGCTGGCGCCGGCATCCCGCGCCATTTGCACGATTTCACGCGACGTCGTACCACGAACGATCGAATCGTCCACCAGTAACACGTTCTGGCCGCGAAACTCCAGGTCGATAGCGTTCAACTTCTGCCGTACCGACTTCTTGCGCACCTGCTGCCCCGGCATGATGAAGGTGCGACCGATATAGCGATTCTTGACGAAGCCTTCGCGATACTTGACACCAAGACGCATGGCCAACTCGATGGCGGCGGTTCGGCCGCTGTCGGGTACGGGGATCACCACATCGATATCGTGATCCGGCCACACCTCCGTGATCTGATCCGCCAGTTTGATGCCCATGCGCATACGCGACTTGTGCACCGAGATGCCATCGATCACCGAATCGGGACGCGCAAAATAGACGTGCTCGAAGATACAAGGCGTCAACCGATGCTCACGGGCACATTGCTGCACATGCACTTCACCACTCTCGGTAATGTAGATCGCTTCGCCCGGTCCAAGGTCGGCGACCAACTCGAAACCCAGTGCATCCAAAGCAACGGTTTCGGAGGCAACGATATATTCCGCTCCCTCAGGCGTCTCCCGTTTGCCGTAGACCACGGGGCGAATACCGTGCGGGTCACGGAAGCCGATCACGCCATAACCGACCAGCATGGCAATGACAGCATAACCACCCTTGCAGCGCTCATGCACGCCGGAGACCGCGGCAAATACTGCCTCGGGCGTTGGTGTCAGCCCCTCCTGACGCAATAATTCCTGCGCCAGCACATTCAGCAGCACCTCCGAGTCGGAGGTCGTGTTGATATGGCGTCTGTCCTGAATGAACAACTCCTGTTTCAGCGCCTCGGCGTTGTGCAGGTTGCCATTGTGTCCCAGCGCGATACCGTAAGGTGAGTTCACGTAGAGCGGTTGCGCTTCCGCCGAACTGGACGTGCCGGCGGTCGGGTAGCGAACATGACCAATGCCCATATTGCCCACCAGGCGAGCCATGTGCCGGGTATGGAACACATCCCTGACCAGGCCGATCCCCTTGCGCAGAAACAGCTGGTCGTCCTTGCAGGTGACAATGCCGGCGGCGTCCTGACCGCGATGTTGCAAAACCGTCAAACCATCGTACAACTGCTGGTTGACGGATGATCTGCCGACGATACCGATAATGCCGCACATAAGTTGTTACCGGGTTTCAGGAAAAGTGTTCAGCCAACGACGGAGGCAGAAGGTCTCTGATCCATACCGCGATGTCATGAAAAAACGGCAGCGTCAATGACTCCTGCCACCACGGTTCGTTGGGGAGATTGGTCAGCATCGCCAGCAACACCAGCGCGGCGACGATCAGGCCACCCCGCAACACGCCGAAGATGATGCCTAGCATCCGGTCCGTGCCACTGAGCCCGGTTCGATCGACCAGCTGGCCAATCAGGTAGTTCACAATACCACCGACCAGAATGACGATAACAAACAGAATGACGATACCGATCAGCGACTGTACCGTCTGGCTACCAACAGAAAAGGGCAGCAATGACGCAAGCTTCTCGCCGTAAGTCAGGCCAACCCACAACGCCAGAATCCAGGTCGCCAGCGAGATCGACTCCTTGATCAAGCCGCGAAACAAGCCAATCAGAACCGAAATACCAATAATGGCAATGACTACGATATCAACCCAATGCATATTGACTACATCCAGATGTGAACGGACGGGAACGATCCCAACCAGAGAGTGGAAGAAATGAGGGACAAAACCATGATCATCGCGTTGCGGTGAGGAAGCGCATCAATGGTGGCTGACGATAATGCCTTCGAGCCGCTGCTTGTCGATGAGCCGCTGACGCAGGTCATCCGCCGCTTCACGTGTGGGCCGCGGCCCGACTTTAACCCGGTAGATCGATTTGCCACCGGCCTTGGTGCCCTCGACAAATGCTGGAAAACCTTTCGCCTGCAGTTTGATGGTCAAGGTATCGGCGTTGGCTTTCTGACTGAAACTGCCTACCTGGACAACGAATCCGGCACCGCCAGCAGCCGAACGCGACGGCTTCGATGCGGCCGGCTTCGATACGACCTTGGCCGCCTTCGGCTTCTCGACTTTGGCCACCGGCTTCTTGTCAGCTTTGGGTGGCTTGGGTTTTGCTATCGGCTTTTGCTCGACCGGGGGTTCGACGGCTGCCCGCTGCGGCGGCTGCCCCACAGTCGCAGCTGGCGACGCTTTCGCAGCTTGTTGCTCGCCCTTGGCATCGACTGCTGCGGGCTCGGTCGCGATCTCAATGGTCTGAACCGGTGGCGCCTCGACCGGCGCCTGTGCTGCTACCGCCGGCTGCTCACGATCCAGGCGATTGGGAATATCAAAAGTTGGCTTGGGCGGGATCTTGATCTGCATGCTGACCGGCGCTTCGTCCTTCTTGCCATCGAACAGCATGGGCAGAAAAATGACGGCGAGTGCGATCAGTACAGCGGCGCCAACCAGCTTTTTCTGGAGCGTCTTGTCTTGGCTTGCTTCTGTCATGTCGTTCCTGTGAGGGACTGTAAAGAAGGTTCTCCGGACGAAACGTCCAGTTTCCCGGCCAACCGGATATGGATCTGCATTATATGAGCAATTCCCTCGCTTCCGCTACCGTATGAAACGAACCGGTGACAATCAGCCTGTCTCCCGGCCCGAGTCGCGACCGCGCCTGGGCAATGCCGTCCGCGACGGAAGCTGCGGCAACAACGGTTCCAACACCAGTCTGGCCCCGCAGCAGCGGCACAAGGGTTTCAACCGGCAGGGCGCGCGGCGTCTGTAGCCCAACCGCAATCCAGTCGCAGCCAAGCTCCGCCAGCTGCCCGAGCAATGCGGCTACATCCTTGTCCGCCATGACACCGAACAGGATCAGGGAACGCCCCGACACCGGGTTGGCCTGCAATGCCGCCACCAGCCGCGCCATGCCATGGGGATTGTGCGCCACATCCAGCACCACCTCGAAGCCGGCATCGAGACGCTCGAAACGCCCTGCAAGCGTTGCTGAGTGCAAGCCTTGAGCAATGGCCTCGCGCCCCGGCCTCAAGTGCGGGGGCAACGATGCCAGCACCATCAGCACCGCTGCCGCATTCTGCACCTGATGTTCACCAGCCAGTGCTGGATACGGCAGCTGTTCCATCACCACATCGCCATCCGTCCAGTCCCAGCCCTGGTCATGCAGCTTGTAGCTGAAGTCCCGGCCCGTCAGTTTCAGCGCGATACCCTGCGCCTCGACATACTCGAACAGCGACGGCGGCGGCTCGGGATCACCACAGACCAACGGCTTGCCAGGGCGACCTATCGCCACCTTCTCCAGTGCGATGACATCACGGCTGTCACCCAGCCAATCCACATGATCGATGCCAATCGACGTCAGCAAGGCGACATCCGCATCAACGATATTGACGGCATCGAGGCGCCCGCCCAATCCGACTTCCAGAATCCAGATATCGACGCCGGCCCGGGCAAACAGCCAGAAAGCAGCCAATGTACCGAACTCGAAATAGCTGAGGCTGATGTCGCCCCGGGCGGCATCGACCGCGCTGAAAGCAGCCATGATCGCTGCATCGTCCGTTTCGCGGCCATCGATACGAATACGTTCGTTGTAGTGATGAATATGTGGCGAGGTGTAACAGCCCGTCACATGCCCTGCCTGGCGCAGAATCGCATCCAGCATCGCGACGCTGGAGCCCTTGCCATTGGTGCCACCAACCGTGATGACCGTCTGCGCTACCGGCAGCAACGCCATGCGCTGTGCCACCTGGGCGACGCGATCCAGCCCCAGGTCGATCTCTTGCGGGTGCAATCCCTCCAGCCAGTTCAGCCAGTCATCGAGCGCATCGAAGCGCATCCTTTTATCCCGCTCAGGACGTTGTCAGCGTTGCTGGTGCGATCTGTGGCAATGGCAGATGCCGCATCATGGCAATCATCGTCGCCAGCTCCTTGCGCATGTCACGGCGGTCGATGATGCGGTCGATGGCGCCATGCTCCAGCAGAAACTCGGAACGCTGAAAGCCCTCCGGCAGCTTTTCCCGCACCGTCTGCTCGATCACCCGGGGGCCGGCAAATCCGATCAGTGCCTTCGGCTCGGCAATATTGAGATCACCGAGCATGGCGAAGCTGGCGGACACGCCGCCCATGGTCGGATCGGTCATCACCGAGATATACGGCAACCCCGCTGCGCGCAGACGCGCCAGCGCGGCGCTGGTCTTCGCCATCTGCATCAGCGAAAACAGCGCTTCCTGCATTCGCGCACCACCGCTGGCAGAGAACAGCACCAATGGCAGCTCATGCTCCAGACATTCATTGATCGCACGAACGATCTTTTCACCCACGACCGCACCCATCGAGCCGCCCATGAAGCTGAAGGTAAACGCGCCGGCAACGAGGTTGACGCCATGCACCGCCCCGCGCATCGCGATGAATGCGTCCTTCTCCCCAGTCGCCTTCTGCGCGGCGGCCAGGCGATCCTTGTATTTCTTGCTGTCCTTGAACTTCAGTACATCGACCGGCTCGACCGCCGCGGCAATCTCTTCACGCCCCTCCTCGTCGAGGAATGTTTCCAGGCGCTTACGACCATCGATACGCATGTGGTAGCCACATTTTGGACAGACTTCCAGGTTGCGCTCCAGCTCGGCGCGATATAACACCGCATCGCAGGATTTGCATTTGTGCCACAAGCCCTCGGGCACGGCGCGTTTTTCGGTGGATTGCGTTCGGATTCTGGAAGGGACCAGCTTTTCAAACCAGCTCATTGCACGTTACCTGCTACCTGTTCTTGTCCATGGCCGATCGCATTTCTGCCACCAGGCCACCCACACTGGCGAAAATCGCCGCCTCATCACCCTGGTTGTCCGCTATGCGTTGTACGATGGCACTGCCAACCACCACCGCATCAGCCACCTCGGCAATGGCCGCTGCTGTGCTGGCATCCTTGATACCAAAGCCCACGCCAACCGGCAGATCCACATGCTGCCGGACCTGCTCCAGCTTGCTCGCAACCGCAGCCGTATCGAGCGCAGCGGAACCGGTGACGCCCTTCAATGATACATAGTAGACGAAACCGGAACTCGCCCGACCGATCTTGTCGAGACGCTCGGCAGTGCTGGTGGGCGCAGCGAGGAAAATCAGATCGAGCCCGGCTGCACGAAACGTCTTGACCGGCATTTCCGCCTCTTCCGGTGGCATATCGACGATCAGGACACCGTCCACCCCGGCCTGGCTTGCGG
Source organism: uncultured Thiotrichales bacterium (assembly GCA_964596975.1). GTDB lineage: Bacteria > Pseudomonadota > Gammaproteobacteria > UWMA-0217 > UWMA-0217 > JALSHZ01. The sequence continues at coordinate 7,029 of CAZQXF010000043.1, forward strand.
CTTCGGCAAACGCTTCATACCCCATCACCTCGACGGGGTTCAGATAGCCCATCAGGATCACTGGCGTTGCATCGTCCTGTTGCCGAAACTGCGCCACCATCGCCAACACATCATGCAGGCTGACATTGTGCTCCAGCGCACGCTCGCAGGCCATCTGGATAACCGGCCCTTCGGCAGCGGGATCGGAAAACGGCACGCCCAACTCGATCAGGTCCGCTCCCGATGCAACCAGGTGATGCATCAGTGGCACCGTCATCTCCGGGCCCTGATCGCCGGCGGTGAAATAGGGAATCAGGGCTTTGCGCCCCTGCTCGGCAAGCGCCGAGAAACGTGTTGTGATCCGACTCATAGCTTGATTCCCTCCAGCCTGGCGACAGTATTGATGTCCTTGTCACCACGTCCGGACAGATTCACCACCAATACCTGATCGCTGCGCATCGTCGGTGCCAGCTTCATGGCGTAGGCGAGCGCATGACTGCTTTCCAGCGCCGGGATGATGCCTTCGGTACGGATCAGGGTATGAAATCCCGCCATTGCTTCCGCATCGGTGACGGCAACATAGTTGGCTCGACCGGTATCCTTGAGCCAGGCGTGCTCGGGGCCAACCCCCGGATAGTCAAGACCTGCCGAGATCGAATGGGTTGGAATGATCTGCCCATTCTCGTCTTCCATCAGATAGGTGCGGTTGCCATGCAGCACCCCCGGCGTCCCGGCGCATAGCGGCGCGGCATGGCGCCCGGTTTCGAGGCCATCGCCAGCCGCCTCGACACCATAGAGCGAGACAGCTTCATCATCGAGAAACGGGTAAAACAGCCCGATCGCGTTGGAGCCACCCCCAATACAGGCCACCAGCGCGTCAGGCAGCTTGCCGGTCATGTCGAGACACTGGCTGCGAGCCTCCCGGCCGATGATCGCCTGAAAATCTCGCACCATCTCTGGATAGGGATGCGGCCCGGCAACCGTGCCGATGATGTAGAAGGTGTTGTCGATGTTCGTGACCCAATCGCGCATCGCCTCATTCAGGGCATCTTTCAGCGTACGGGAACCGGAAGTGACGGAGACGACCTTCGCACCCAGCAGCTTCATGCGGTAGACATTGGGTGCCTGGCGCTGAATGTCCTCCTCGCCCATGTAGACGACGCATTCGAGCCCGAGCCTTGCCGCCACCGTGGCGGAGGCGACGCCATGCTGACCCGCACCGGTCTCGGCAATGATACGGGTCTTGCCCATGCGCCGCGCCAGCAGCGCCTGGCCAATGGTGTTGTTGATCTTGTGCGCGCCCGTGTGATTGAGGTCTTCGCGCTTGAGATAGATTTGTGCGCCTCCCAGCTCTCGGGACCAGCGCTCGGCATGATAGAGCGGACTGGGCCGGCCTACATAGTGCGCCAGATCGCGATCGAACTCGGCCTGAAAATCGGCGTCGTTCTTGAAGTGGTCGTAGGCGCTTTGCAGCTCCTCGACTGGCTCCATCAATGTCTCGGCGATGAATTTGCCGCCATACGGACCAAAATGTCCGCGCTCATCCGGCAGTTCCGCCCAGTTCTGGCGCTCGTCAGCGTTCACAATCGACACGTTTAACCTCATTCATCAACATTCTGATACGCCCGGCATCCTTGATACCGGGCGCTGATTCGACACCACTGGACAGATCCACCGCGTAGGGCTTCACCGCAGTAATTGCGGCGGCCACATTGTCCGGTTTCAACCCGCCAGCGAGGATCAGCGGCAGTGGACTGCTCGTCGGAAACCGTGTCCAGTCGAAGGTCTTGCCCGTGCCACCGACTTCACCGGCGGCATGGCTGTCCAGCAACAAGCCGGCAGCATCGTGATAGGCCGCCGCAAACTGTTCAAAATCAGCAACGCCGTCGATACCTGCCGCCTTGATATAAGGCAAGCCATAGCGACGGCATTCTTCACCCGACTCGTTGCCGTGAAACTGCAGCAGCCCGAGCGGCACCTTGTTTAGCACCGTATCGACAAACGCCGCTTCGGCATTGACGAACAACCCGGTCACGGTAACAAAAGCCGATACTTCCGCTGCAATTTCGCAAGCCTGTTTCACGGTGACATTTCTTGGGCTGCGAGCAAAGAACACCAGCCCGATCGCATCGGCGCCAGCAGAAACGGCAGCAACCGCATCCTCACCACGCGTGATACCGCAAATCTTGACCCGTGTTCTCAACCGCGCCCCACCAACCCGTCGAAAACCGTGAAGTCTAGCAGATAATCAGTATTGTGATTCAGGTCACGATCGGCGTTGGCTGATTGATCACCGCAACTTTCCAATGGCGGTGGCTATGGGCACCTGAAGTTATCCTGCAGTAGCAAGATGAAACGGCAGCATCTTCCACTACCCATAGACTACCGTCGGCCCCACCGCATCGAGACCAAATCGGGCAGGATAGCCGACACCGGTAAAATACAAACCATGAGGCGGCGCCGTCACGCCTCCGCTTTTTCGATCACGCAGCGTGAGCAGTTCCGCCACCCATTCCACCGGACGCTCGCCCTTGCCTATCTCGATCAATACCCCGGCAATATTGCGTACCATGTGATGGAGAAACGCATTGGCACGAATGTCCAGGTAGATGAAATCGCCGCTACGGCTCACCGCGATCGATTCGACAGTTCTGACAGGGCTTTTCGCCTGGCAACCTGCGGCCCGGAAACTCGAGAAGTCGTGTTGACCGAGTAACAGGCTCGCTGCCATGGCCATACGTTCGCTATCGAGTGGGTGATAGATCCAGGTGACACGCTTCGCCAACACCGCTCTTGGCGTAGTGCGGTTGAGAATGATGTAGCGATAGCTACGCGATACCGCGCTGAAGCGCGCATGAAAATCATCCGCTACCGGCCGCGCCCAGGCGATCGACACATCATCCGGCAGACGGGTGTTGCCACCCAGCAGCCAGGCACGTTCTGGACGCGTACTGTGAAGATCGAAATGGACGACCTGAGCAACCGCATGAACCCCGGTGTCGGTTCGTCCCGCACAGGTGACAGTAACAGGATGATCAGCAATCCCAGAAAGTACCTTCTCCAGGGTTTGCTGCACCGATGGCGAATGTTGCTGCCGCTGCCACCCGCAATAGCGGCTGCCGTCATACTCTATACCAAGTGCGATGCGCGTCATTGCTATGAAGTTTCTATCGACCCTGTGAGAAAGGTTAGCAGGCTCTGAAAGCAAAAAGGCCAGACTTGAGTCTGGCCTTTGCCATCAGCGAAAGAAGGTGGTCAACGCTACTTCAGCTGCTCCAGCAGTTTCCGCGCTGCACCCTGCTGCTCTTCATTGCCGTTAGCAATGACCTCTTCGAGCGCTTCGCGAGCCCCTTCGTCATCACCCATGTCGATGTAGGCCTTGGCCAGATCGAGTTTGGTGCTGATTTCATCGGCCCCCGTCGTCAGGGAGTTGAAATCGTCTTCCAACTCATCGAGGGAGAGATCTTCCTCATCGATATTCCCCATCGCCAATGTCAGTGTACGGGTATCGAGTTCAGCCACGGATTCGTCGGCGGCACTGGTCAAGTCGCTGAGACCTTCTTTGACATCATCAAGCGCTTCATTCTTGATGTCGCCGAGGTCAGGCGCTGGATGGATATTGGTTGCGTCCGGCGATTCCTCTTCCAACTCTTCCATCGCCGATTCGCGCAGCTCCTTCAGCGCTTCAGTTTCTTCCATCTGCAACGACTTGCTCAGCTCGTCGAGATCCGGCAGCTGGGTGTCATCCGGAGAGAGGTCGATATCTTCGGAATCGATCGTCATGGTTTCCGGCATCTCATCACCGATGCCTGTTTCCGTCAGCGCATCCGGACGATTAGTAATCGCCGTGAGTGTCAGATCACCGGTATCGGCATTGACGAACAGCTCATGCTCAGGGGCAATATCCTTGCCCATGACCGCGACACGTTGAAACAGCTTCTTGTCCGCGCCATCAGCCGGACCCTGCATCTTCTGTACCGTCTCGATAAAGGCATCTTTATCGCCAATGGCATGGTACGCCTCGGCCAATTTTGCAATGTAGTCATTGCGCTCGGGGTGCGCCTCGACAGCTGGCTTCAACAAGTCGACTGCCTGATCATGCAAGCCGTAGGCGAGATAGACATTGGCTTCGGCCAATACTTCATCCTCACTGATCTCGCCGGTTTCGTCCGCTGCACCAATCAATGTACCCGGCTCTTCTTCCTCGACTGGCGCGGCTGGGGCTTCTTCCACCTCGGGCTCAATCAGCACTTCGTCGGCCGAAATCTGTGCCGTACTGGCCAGCTCATCTTCCGCCAACGTTTCAGCGCCAATCTCTTCATCAGTGAGACTTTCGGCATCGTCGATCAGCGCTTCTTCCGCATCATCGATGACAACCGGCTCTTCCTCCTTGCGACGGAAGATCAGCCAGGCTAGCGCAGACATGAGCAGCACACCCGCGCCAACACCCGCCAGCGCACCTGGATTTTCCTTGATTTTCTCGATTAGCCCGGTGCTTTCATCCGATTCAGTCGTTGCAACTGCTTCATCTGACTTTCCTTCCTCAGCCACAGGATTGGTCTGTGCTGACTCATTGGTTGCGGTTGGCTCCGCTGTAGCCTCAGTACCGGTTGCGGCCTGCTCAGCCTCGGTTGACCCGGCAGCTTCTTCACCGCCAGCGGGTTCAGCCATTTTCTCCGACTCGGTGAGCCCCCCGGCATCCGCCACCTGCTCGGTTGTTTCCTTCTCGGCAGCGCCCTGCAGCAGCCCACCGGATTCCGCACCAGCCTCCTCGGCTTTCGCTTCTTCAGTCTGAGAAGTCTCTGGCGTGGGCGCTGGCTCGGACACATCGGTCTGAAGATCAGCCAGCTTGTCGTCCTTGAGCTCGATCAACCGATCCTTGTCGGCAATCATCGATTCCAGTTCGCTGACGCGCGATTGGAGCTCTTCACTTTCTTTCGCTTTCGATTCGATCTGTTCTTTCACGAGCGCGGCGCTGCTGCCAGCGCCAGCGCTGTCCCCGGCCTCACCGCCACCAGCGCTATCGCCCTTGCCTTCAGGCGTGAGGATTTCCAGATTCGGCTTCTCGGTAGTCACACCGCCAGCCACTACTTCGGGCCCAGTTTCCTTGACACGAGACTCTAGATCCGCGATCCCGGCAACAGATCCGGCCTCAGGCGCAGCAGGTACTGCCGGGGCAGCTGTTTGCGGTACCGCCGTCTTGGCTGCCTGAGATTTGAATTCCTGGAACGCGCCCCCCTGAGCCGATATGGCTGCCATGACGACTGCTTTCGCTTCAGCGCGACTGATACTGGCCGCATCTTCAGCATCAGGGATACGCAGGATATAACCCGCCTTGATCCGATTCATGTCGTTGCGGATGAACGCAGATGGGTTGGAGCGCTGAATTGCAACCATCATCTGATGGATATTGGCTGGCGTCCCCTCTCGTGCGCGTTTGGCGATGCTGAACAGGGTATCACCACGGCCAACCTCATAACTGTTGCCGCCAGCGATGTCAGAAGTTGCTCCCTCTTCGCCAGCAAACGTCTCAACCTCGGCACCTTCATCAACTGGGAAGGTTTCGATTTCAGCCTGTGCGGTATCAAACGCACCACCGACAAAGGGCGGCAACCAGGTTTCAGTTTCTTCAAGACCAACGGCTGCGGGTGCTGGAGCAGCTTCTTCCAGCGGCACAAATTCGGGTTCTTCGGTGACGACTTCAGTCTCTTCGGCAACCGGGAGTGGCTCGGTCTCGGCAATCTCACCGCCTTCTTCCGCGACGGTAAATGTTTCGAGATCCGCTGGCGCTTCACCAACAAATGGCGGGAGACCTTCCTCGGTTCCGCTTTCAGTCGTGACCATCGGTTCGACGGGGGTGGTGGCAACAGGCGCTTCTGGAGCCGCTTCAGCTGTTTCGGATTCAGACACGAAAATCGGCACTTCGGCGATATCTTCTGCGGAAGTCGTCGCCGCAGGCGCGCCGCCGCCCAGCACAGGCGGATCAAGCAGAACGGTGTATTCGCGCAGCAGCTTGCCCTTGGGCCAGGAGACTTCAACAATGAAGTTGACGAACGGCTCCTGAATCGGTCGATCAGACGATACCTTGATCACCGGCACGCCATTGACGACGGAGGGCTTGAACCGCAGGTGATTGAGAACCGGGCTGCGAGTAATACCTACCTGCTCGAACACCGCATCAGGCGCAAGCCGCACGGTGACACCACCCACCTCATCGGGAGTAGTGGAGACCATTTCGATCTGCGCATTCAGCGGCTGGTTGAGTGCGGAATAGGTCGAGATTTCTCCCAGTCCCACAGCGTAGCTCATCGAAG
>CAZQXF010000044.1:0-13083 GCA_964596975.1 uncultured Thiotrichales bacterium
CATTTCCCGCCTTGATCTGACGCGTTTCAGCGGCAATCTGAGCAGTTACGGTTCTCTTTTTCTACCTACTGAATAATCACGGCGCTTGAAGCGTAGCTGACAATGGCGATGCTCACATCTGTTGCGTCAGAGCAGGTTCACGAGCAAGCCAAGCACGCCCATTGCAATAATAAACGCAACCATTGCTTCACCAGTCCATGGTTCCATGTAGATCGTTCTCCCACATATAGCGGAAGCTTGTCGGCATCCAGGCCGTCAATCTCCCGATCACAAATTATTAGCTTCCCTGCCGTACCATCCGTGGTACGAGCACACAAGGTGCCCCTGTATCATCCCTGAACCCTCCCTGAATTGACCCAATCGAGTCAATATACCTTCGCGCCCCTTCGTTCTTGGAATCGGCGACGACGATGGAGACAGAGTCTATTGGGTCGAGTAGAATTGTCGCCATCGGGGATTCCCCTAATCTCCCCCAAACAGACAATTCAAATCGGGCACCATGACATCAGAACCCGCAAGAATCCTTGTGATCGACGATCACCCTCTGATCCGACTGATGCTATCGGAGCTGATCGATGCCACCGGGGATCTCGAAGTTTGTGGCAGCGCCGGCACCATTGCCGAAGGTATTGAGCAAATCACCCAGCTCAGACCCGACCTGGCGATCATCGACTTGTCCCTGGACGATGGCAACGGCCTGACACTCGCGCGGCAGATACTCGACAGCGTTGCCGACCTGAAAGTCATTATCTTCACCGCCCACGACAACGCGGTATTCGCCCGCCAGGCGCGCGACCTGGGGGCGCACGGCTTCATTGGCAAAAAGGCCGAGCCGGTAGCGATACTCACGGCCATTCGTGACGTACTCAGCGGCAGATTTTCTTTCGCCAACGATTCAGCTGACACCGCCACTGACGAACTGAGTGCGAGAGAACTGGAAATTCTCGAACTGATCGGCAAGGGACTGGGCAACAGCACCATTGCACAGCGGCTCAACCGCAGTGTCAAAACCATCGAAAGTCATCGCAACAATCTGAAACGCAAGCTCAACTTGGCATCATCCAGTGAGCTGAACCTCTATGCGATGCAATGGCTACTTGAACACGGTTGAATCGTTGCTGACTAATGGGCTCTACCCTCGGAATCCTGGTGCTGATGCGCTGTCGCAGTGGCCTTGCCCCACACTGTTCACCAGTTGATTGATTCAGGCATAATGACCGAAAAAGCAACGATTGATCAGCCGGGGATCACACCACCCATTACCCTACCGATTGACTACCTGTTGATCGCAGGTACGCAGATCAGGCCAGGGCCCAACCGGAGAAACTACCCATGACCAAACGCATCGGCATTCTCACCGCTGGCGGCGACAGCCCCGGACTCAACGCAGCCATCCGCGGCGTCGGCAAGGCTGCGCAGAGCAACTACGGCATGCAGGTGATCGGTTTCAGGGATGGGTTTCGTGGTCTGGTCGAAAACCGCAGCGTCGATCTCGGTGGCAACGTACTCTCGGGTATTTTGACCGTAGGCGGTACCATTTTGGGCACCAGCCGCGACAAGCCGCACAAGATGAAAATCGCGGGCAAAACCCAGGACATGACCAACTTTATCGTCGAAAACTACCATGCAAACCACCTCGACATGCTGGTCTGTCTCGGCGGCGGCGGTACCCAGAAGAACGCGTTACAACTGATGCAAAAGGGCCTCAACGTCATCACGCTGCCCAAAACGATCGACAATGACGTTGGCATGACCGACACCACCTTTGGCTACGACACAGCGCTTGGCATTGCCACTGAGGCGATCGACCGCCTGCACAGCACAGCCCATAGCCATCACCGCATTATCGTTGTCGAGATCATGGGACACAGCTCCGGCTGGCTTGCGCTCGGTTCAGGCATTGCGGGTGGCGCCGATGTCATTCTGCTACCGGAGATACCCTACTCGCTCGAGGCCGTCGCCACCGCCATCACGCACCGCGTCAAACATGGCAAGAATTTCAGCATCGTTGCAGTCGCCGAAGGCGCAATCGATACTGAACAGGCAGCACAGCGGGATGTGCTGCTAAAGGAACTGGAAGCCGCCGAGGCTGCGGGAGACAACAAGGCACGCAAACAAGCGAAAAGCGCCCTGAAGGCATTGAGCGCCGATTACGTCGATCACACCCTGCACCTCGCCCACAAGCTGGAAGAGATGACCGGGCTGGAATCACGCCCCACCATTCTTGGTCACCTGCAACGCGGTGGAACGCCCTCGGCGGGCGATCGACTGCTGGCGACTCGCCTGGGAACTGCCTGTGCCGACTACATTGAACAGGGGGTCAGTGGTGTGATGGTTGCGGCCCGGGGCGACGGCACCGAGGCGGTTCCGCTTGAGCAGGTCGCCGGCAACAAGAAACTGGTTCCGGCAGATCATCCATGGCTGGAAAGTGCGCGCCGCGTCGGCGTTTGTCTCGGCGACGCCTGATTCACCGGATACCAGGCACCGGATCCCGGAACGGCGAATCTTCGGGATCATAGTGAGCGAGATCGTGCAGGATGCCATTTTCGATATTGTAGATCCAGCCATGCACCGTCAGCTCGGCGCCACGGCGCCAGGCATTCTGCACGATCGTCGTCTGGCTGACGTTCATTACCTGCTCTTTCACATTCAGTTCGCACAGCCGATCGATTTTTTCTGCGTGCGTAAGCCCCTCGAACTCATGCGCATTGAAGCGAATGACATCCTTGATATGACGTAACCAGTTATCGATCAGGCCATGTTCCTGATTTTCCAGCGCCGCCTTGACGCCGCCACAGCCATAGTGGCCGCAAACGATAATATGCTTCACCTTGAGCACATCGACCGCGAACTGCAGTACCGACAGGCAATTCAGATCGGTATGCACGACCACGTTGGCGATATTGCGGTGAACAAACACCTCACCCGGTGGCAGCCCAACAATCTGGTTGGCAGGCACACGACTGTCCGCGCAACCGATCCACATATAGTCCGGCGACTGTTGCTGCGAGAGTCGATAGAAAAAATCCGGGTTCTCGGCAGTAATGCTCTCCGCCCAGGCGCGATTCTTTTCGAAGATATGTTTGAGTTCGCTCATGGCAGCGTAGTATTTCATCAAGCCCGGAGCGACTCAATAAGAATCGCGCTGGCAGTCTAGCTGCGCCTTTTGATCATACTTTCATAAAGCCCAGATCGGTATCGGAAAAGTTGCGCAGATTGGGGAAGATGGTTCCTAGCGACTGCTCGCTCATACCAAACCACCGCGCCAATGTTGCACTGTATTGATCGTTCGACGTCGACGGAATCACACGACCCTTACCCGCATCGTCGGCACCGCCGAGTTTCCAGTCAGGCATCTGACCGACAATCCTGCCACCGTCCACCGCAGCTCCCATGACCAGATGGTGACCACCCCAGCCATGGTCTGTGCCATCGCCGTTGGCGCTCAGCGTCCTGCCAAACTCAGTCGCGGTAAAGGTCGTGACCTGAGAAGACACGCCCAGCTCGTCAAGCGCCCGATTGAATTCATCGAGGCCAGTGGCGAGCGTCTGTAACAGCCGCGGATGATCACTGGCCTGGTTGGCATGGGTATCCCAGCCGCCGAGACGAATAAAGAAAATCTGCCGTCTGGCTCCCAGCCCCTGACGCGCCGCAATCATTTGTGCCACTACCTCAAGGTCACGACCAAATTTCTGCTCATCACTGATGGTGAATTTCGTTGCCAACTGTGGCACATCGTCGAGCGCCGCCTGAATGCTCGTAACCGCCTCCATCGCACGCAGCTGAATCCTTGCATACTCACGAACCAACGGGTTAGCCGCTGAACGCGCCTGCTGCGCAAGAGCGCGATAGGCATCGATGCTCCGCTGGCCGCCACTACCTGGCTTGGCACCATGCAGGGTGACATAGCCCTTGCCCTGTCGCGTCAGCGAATATTGGCTCACTCTGCTTCCTGACTGAAACAGGTTGATCCCACCGAAATTGAAATTGATCGCGGGATCCGCTGGCAGCTGACGCGCCACCAGGTGATCTGCAATACGCCCAGCCCAGCCATCGAGGCTCCCGCCTGTCGGATCGCCAGACATCCACAGGCGTTGCTGATCACTGTGAGAAAACAGTTGCGGCGGTAATGCGACATTGCCGCTACGGTATTCCTCTGCGCTCAGCGGCCGCACGAGATTTCCGCAATTGGCGACCACCGACAATCGGTTGGCGTTGTAGAGACCTGCAATCTTCGCTGCATCGGGATGGACGCCATAGCCTACACCGCGAAGCGGCTTCAAATCATCGCGCGGCAGCGCGAGGCCGCCACGTGAAGCCGCATAGTCGGCATAGCCAGTCGCATCTGTCGGCACGATCATATTGAAACTATCGGCACCGCCAGCAAGATAGACACAGACAAGCGCCTTGTAATCATCGAACGCCGCTGCCCGTGCGGCATTACTGGCAACACCGGCGGTATAGAGCACGCTGCTGCCCAATGCAGCAGCCACACAGCTGCGCAAAAACGCCCTACGATGCATTGTCTTTTTATTCATGACGCTTACCTCTGGATGGCATATTCAGCTGAACTGATGACGAGATAGAGTGCATCCCGCGCGCGCTGCTCCGGCCCACTCGACTGTTGTAGCAGCGACCCAAGAATACGATCACGCATCGACTCCGGCATGGCACCAGCGAGAAACACCAGATCGAGTTCATCAACGAGTTTTTCAGGATCATCAGCAATGCTGATCAGCGGTGCGATATCAATTGAAGATTGCGCATCCCAGCGAGCAAAAATCATCGAAAAGAGTGTGTTGGTTGCCGTCGTGATCGACGTTGTCGTCGTGATTCCAAATTCGGGTGCCTCCAGTCCCGCATCGCGCAGCTCCCCTACCGGCGAAAAGTCAGGCCGATAAAAATTGAACACCGTCGGCGACCGCATCGGTGCCTGAAGAAAATCCCTCTCAGGCCGCCAGTAGTTACCTGCCTTCACTTTGCCCGAGTAGTTTCGCCACAGATGGGTCACTTTCAGCAAAGGCTCGCGTAATTTACCGAATGCGTCTGCCGCATCTCTTGGACGGCGCGCCTCGTCATCGAGCAATATTGCGCGAACAACAGCAGCAAGATCCCCTCTGACACCTCGACCGTTATCCTTGAAAACCGCTGCAATACGATAGACATATTCCGGTGATGGGTTGCTGGTAACAAAACGCTGTATCAACTGCCGTGAAATAAACGGTGGCGTATTCGGATGATTGAACAGAATATCGAGCGCTTGCTGCATATCCTGTGCGGCCGTCTGCCCGGCCGGGAAAAGATGGCCAAGAAAGATCTTCTCACCACTATCATGATAATCAGGCCACGCCTTCATCGGGCGTGTAAAGTCGCTGCCCCACTTGAACGCATCGGCCGATCCCCAGCCGCTGAAGATCCGCGCAAGCGCCTCGACATCCTTTTGGCTATAGGTCGGAATGGGCTGCCCCGCCTTTAACACCCGGCGGCCAGACTGGTCGAGCTGCCACAACCCAATGGTAAAAAGCTGCATCACCTCGCGCGCATAATTTTCGTCAGGGTGAGCCCCCGTGGCGGGGTCATATTTCTGACTGTCTTTCATACTGAGGTAGATGCCCATTGGCAAGCTGAGCGTCACATCTTCAAGGAGCTGCCGATAGTTGCCAAGCGCGTGACGAACCAGCAAATCGTAGTAGTCGAGCATTGCCGGCTGATTGTTGCGCAATATGGTCGGAAAATCGGAAACAACAAGAATCTGGCTCAGTGCCCAGGCCATACGCTGGCGCAGCTGATCATCGTGATCAACAACTGCCGACCACCACACATCCATGCGATGCACCAGTCCTTGCTGCTGAGCGAGCTGCCGGTGGAACGTTGGCGCTACAGCAATCTGCCGGTTGATCCAGGCTGAAAAATTATTGCCACTTTCAACCAGGCGCAAAATGTCATCACTTCGCGCGCCAAACGTGGCCTGAGAAAGAAATCTCGACGCTGCTTCTTCACTGGCGGTAAAAAGTGATCTACCGCCAACTTGGGGTGGCTGGGTACTGGCATCCGATGTCGGATTGACGAATTGCCCACTATCTTCGTCCAGCGCAGCATTGCCCACGGAAGAAGTGTCGCTTACTTGTTGTTGTTCGAGCGGCTGATCGACACAGCCCGATAACGTGGATATCAATAAAATAACGAGGAAAATGAGATGGAAACGAAATATTCCTTTCAGGAGATTCCCTGCAGGATGGTTTGGATGCATATTTCTCTCTGCTGAATGATTCTGGATACATGGCTAGTCAGTGCCAGCGATGTACAGTTTCATCCGCAATCAAGAAAAGATCGTTAACAATCTCGCTGTTTTCGATGATGCGTTTTGGAACAAGCGCAGGTTTTTTCTGTTTTCCCGGCCAGGGGTGTGACCAACCACCGATTGTTACCGAAGTTACAGCTGGAGATTCAGCTGCATCTGGCGAGGATCATCTCCCTCTCCAAAGCGCACACCGAGCCCAATCAGACGCACCGGGCGTTGCCCGCGCTGCCAAGCAGTTTGCAACAGCATCTGGTAGGTTGGCAAATCAGGGCTCACTCCCGGCGTCTGCACCGTTGTCGTGGTGAAATCGTTGAAACGGAGTTTGAGAAACAGCGACACGATGCGTGATGCACTATCCGACTGTGCACGCGCCAGCCTTCCCAACAGCTCGGCATGCAATACGTCCAGCTGTACCACACAGGCATCACGGTCAGGCAGATCAGTGGCAAAGGTATCCTCGACACTGAGTGATTTACGAACACGGGAAGTTTTGACTTCGCGGCAATCGATACCACGGCTGAGTTCATGCAAGCGATGGCCAAAACTGCCGAAATGTTCCCGCAGCTTTTCGACTGGCCACTGTTGCAAATCCCCACAACAGCGAATACCGAGACGATGCATCTTGGTTGCCGTCACCTTGCCAACACCAAAGATATTTTCAACCGGCAACGCGCGCACGAAGTCATCCACCTCATCAGGCAAGATCACTTTTTGGCCATTGGGCTTGTTCCAGTCTGACGCGACCTTGGCGAGAAATTTGTTCGGTGCAATCCCCGCTGATGCTGTCAACCGTTCGGTTTCCCAAATCCGCTGCCGAATCTCGGCCGCCATCAACGTCGCACTGCCTTTGCAGTGAAGCGCATGACTGACATCTAGAAAAGCCTCATCGAGCGACAACGGCTCGACGAGATCGGTAAATTCACGAAATATCGCCTGGATTCGGGCAGATACCTGCTTGTAAAGCGGCATATTGACCGGGCGAACGATCAAGCCGGGACATTTTTTCAGTGCGGTCGCCATCGGCATCGCAGAATGGATGCCAAAACGCCGTGCTTCATAGGAACAAGTGGCCACCACACCGCGCCCGGCGGGGCTGCCGCCCACCGCCAGGGGCTTGCCCGCGAGCGCGGGCTGTTCCCGAACTTCGATCGCGGCAAAAAAACAGTCCATGTCGATATGGATGATCTTTCGCTGCATTGCCGGCCCCATTTATCGGCCTAACAGCTTACGCCCGCTGCCGGTCTACCGACAGACACATCCTGTAGGGGCGAATTCATTCGCAAACACTAGCCCTTGTTGAGATCTTTCGCTACCGATTGCCGCTACGCTGTCGAGTGTCAGCGGCACCCCGGCGGCGGTTATTGCCTTTTTGTGGCGGACGCTGACCACCACTGCGACGTGGCGGCTTGGCCTTGCGAATACTGGCTGGCTTCTTCGATGGCGCGGATGTCGGCAGATCATGTTCTGGCTCGAAGCCATCGACGAGTTTGCGCTGCAACGGCTTTTTGATCAGCTTTTCGATATCCGACAACTGCTTGATCTCATCTGCGCTCACCAATGATACGGCTTGCCCGGTCGCGCCGGCACGTCCGGTGCGGCCAATACGATGCACATAATCCTCTGGCACGTTGGGCAGATCGAAATTCACCACCTGCGGCAGCTGGTCGATATCGATACCGCGCGCGGCAATATCGGTAGCCACCAGCGCACGAACACCGCCCGACTTGAAATCCGCCAGTGCCCGCGTTCTCGCACCCTGGCTCTTGTTGCCATGAATTGCGGCAGCACGAATATTGTCGTTTTCGAGATATTTCGTCAGCCGGTTCGCGCCATGTTTGGTGCGGGTGAAGATCAACACCTGATCCCAGCCATTGTCGTGAATCAACTGACTGAGCAGTGCCGATTTCTGTTTTTTGTCGACAGGACAGAGCCACTGCTCGACTGCGGTGGATGCAGCATTGCGTGGTGTCACAGAAATTTCGACAGGATCATGCACGATCGTGCGTGCCAGTTTGCGGATATCGTCGGAAAACGTTGCCGAAAACATCAGATTCTGGCGCTGCTTCGGCAACGCTTTCAAGATCCGGCGAATATCGTGAATGAAGCCCATGTCCAGCATGCGGTCGGCTTCATCGAGCACCAGAATTTCCAGGTGGTCGAAACTGACGGCTTTCTGGTTGTAGAGGTCCAGCAAACGTCCGGGCGTCGCCACCAGCACATCGACCCCTTCTTTGAGCCGCGCGATCTGCGGGTTGATCTTCACCCCGCCAAACACCACGCTGGAGCGCAACGGCAGATGTTGCCCGTAAACCTCGACACTCTCGGCCACCTGGGCCGCCAGTTCACGAGTAGGCGTCAGCACCAGCGCACGAACCTGTCGCGACCCGGCGCGCCGGCCTTGGTTCAAGCGTTGCAACAGCGGCAGCGTAAAGCCCGCCGTCTTGCCGGTGCCAGTAGCGGCAGCGGCCATCAGATCACGCCCGGCAAGCACGGCTGGAATCGCCTGCTGCTGGATCGCTGAAGGTTCGCTGTAGCCCTGCTTGGCAACGGCGGAAAGAATATTATCGGAAAGGCCCAGTGCGGCGAAGTCGCCCACAGGCTTGTTTTGATCGGTCATATATTAGAAAAGTCTAACGGAGGGACGCGCAGCATACAGGAGTGCCGGTAGGAACACCATGAATGGGCGTCATTCCTGCTGCGGTGCCAGACTGCGGTGCCGGAAAGGGCTTCTACCCATGGCGAAATACATGAAGCCCCTACAGATATATCTACCACCAAAACACAGTAAATCAGCGCTACACTCTCCACATCAATCAACAACAGAGCCACACATGAAAATCTGGATAGACGGCGACGCCTGCCCCGTCGTGATCAAGGAAATCCTGTTCCGCGCGGCGGAGCGAACACAGACGACAACGACGCTGATCGCCAATCAACCGATTCGCGTACCGCCGTCACCGCATATTCGTTTCCTTCAGGTCGGATCGGGCTTCGATGTTGCCGATGATGAAATCGTGCGTCGCGTCGAGCCGGGGGATCTGGTCATCACCGCCGACATTCCGCTGGCTGCGGAGGTCATCGACAAAGGGGCGACGGCGCTGAGTCCGCGCGGCGAGCGCTACACCCGCGACAATATCCGGGCGCGCCTGAACATGCGGGATTTCATGGAGTCGTTGCGTTCCAGTGGTGTGGATACCGGCGGTCCGCCAGCGTTGAATCATGGGGATCGCAAGACATTTGCGGATCAGCTCGATCGCTTGTTGCAGCAGGCGGCGCGATAATTATCATCTCAAGTTTCGGAGTTCAGATTTGCACATCAGCCAGTTCCCCGGGAAAGGCGGAAGCTGGAATGTAGCTCCGTCGCGGAGGAGCCACCAAAAGCCTCCCTTTCGCAAAGGGAGGTTTGGAGGGATTGGTGCTGCGGAGTTTTGGTCTGGTGAGGTGGTATAAATCCCCCTCAATCCCCCTTTGGCAAAGGGGGAAGCCATCAGGTTGCGATGTTTTTGCCAATGATCCCAATATTCTACTCGGATGAACTCCGAAACTTGAGTTATCAGTAAGAGTAGTGCTGGGAATGACTTCGTGTTGTTACTTCGATATTTCCGGCAAAACTGCTCGTAGTTGTCTTTGGCGTCCTGCATTTTTCGCCCCCTCCCGTGGGGGCGAGTTACTTTCTTGCCAACAGCTGCAAGAAAGTAACCAAAGAAAAGCCGCCCCACACACGCTTGATTCCGCTGTCAGGCACACCTTCCGGGGTCGGCTTGAGCGGCTTCCTGCCGCGCAAGCCTCAACCGGCCATCCTTGGCCGGCAGCCCCCTCCAGGCGCACCTGACAGCGGCGCGTGTGAAGGGAAAAACAACAAAATTTTTACATCCATCACAGCTTACCACCGCGCTGATGCGTCACCTTGTTACGAAGATAGACCGGCAGCGCCTGCTCCGGCGTCACTGAGATGCCCCGAGAAAAGGCATCGACCGCCAGTTTTGCAATCTCGCGCGAGTCCGGCAGCTGTTCGCCGTCGATATCGACGGCCTGTGAATCCAAGCGTTTGAGCAGCACGTCGGCATAGATGCCCCAGCCTGTACCGGCGGCGTGCCACGCTTTCAGTTCGGGCGTGAGCGGTACTTCCACAGGCGGCACAACCACCTCGTCCCCCACGAGTTCCGCCACGCCTCGCGCATTGCGGCGGTACTGCGCCCAGTAGACCTCGCCCATGCGCGCGTCGATGGCGCAGGCGACCGTCTCTGCACCCTGCGCATCGATCATGCCCTGGGCAATGGCCGCCAGCGTCGAGACTGGCACCACTGGCAGTCCAGCCGCCCAGGCCAGACCCTGCACGCTGGCGGTGGCGATGCGCACGCCGGTGAATGATCCGGGGCCGCGGCCAAATGCGAGGGCGTCGAGTTGGGGCAGTTGCAAACCCGCTTCGGCGAGTACGGCGTCCACCATCGGCAACAGCAGTTCAGTATGACGGCGTGGCGCCAGTTCAAAGCGCGAGATAATCTCTCCGTCCAGCCACAAAGCAGCCGAGCAGGCTTCAGTGGCACTGTCGATGGCGAGCAGTTTCATGGTTCGTCCTCCTGCTGCGCGACCACATGGCGCAGAAAATAGATCGCATCATCCAGATCACGGGTCACCGGCATCGACGGTAAGCTATCGAGAAAACGTCGCCCATAGGCTTTCTGCTGCAACCGTGGGTCACACAGCACCAGCAGACCGCGATCGGTGACACCCCGAATCAACCGCCCGGCACCCTGCTTCAGGCCGATCACCGCCTGTGGCAGCTGGTATTCCATGAACGGATTGCCGCCCTTTTTCTTCAGCGCTTCGAGCCGCGCTTCCATCACCGGATCACCGGGCGAGGCAAAAGGCAGCTTGTCGATGATGACACATGAGAGCGCCGCGCCACGCACATCGACTCCCTCCCAAAATCCACTGGTGCCGAGCAGCACGGCATTTCCAGCCTCGCGAAAGCGGGCGATGAGATCCTGCCGTGGCACTTCACCCTGCACCAGCAGCTCACGATCGACCCGCTGACGCAAAATCGCGTTGGCCTCTTGCAGCACCCGATGGCTGGTGAACAGCAGAAAAACGCCGCCCGGCGTGGCATCGATCAGCCGCAACGCCAGATCACAGACCTCACGTGCATAGCCGGGGCTGGACGGCATCGGCATTCCCTGCGGCAACAACATCAGCACATTGTTGTTGTAGTCGAAAGGACTATCCCACTGACCGCTGATCGGCTCATCCAAGCCAAGCCGGCGGGTGAAATGGCTGAAATCCTGACCCACGGCCAGCGTTGCGGAGGTAAACACCCAAGCCGAATCAAGCGTCTCCATGTGCTTGCGAAAGGTCTCGGCTACCTCATAAGGTGTATTGTTCAAGGAAAACCCCAGCTTGCTGGTCTCGTACCACTGAATACGATCCTCCTGGCTTGATTCCAGCGCCTTGGCCTGGGCCAGCATCAGCTGCGTCCGCCGGAAGCAGACCTGCAATCCCTGGCTGCGAACCGCCGCTTCTTCGAGATTGGCGAGCAGCGTTTCCAGACCCTGCTGCAATTCGCGATACGCCTGCTCGACGCGCGGATTGCGCAGAAACGGCAGCCACGCCGCGCGTCTGCCCGCCTGCCCCATCACCAGCCGGAACCGATTGACCAACACCGGCAACGCATCGGCAGCCTCGATCAGTTCCGGCATGTCGGGCGCTTCGGTTCTTGCCTCGAACAACGTTTCGCGGCCCAGATCCTGAATCTGTCGACTGGTGAGCGAGTCACCGAAAAAGCGAACCGCCGTCTCCGGCAGCTGGTGTGCTTCGTCGATGATGATGGCATCCGCGACCGGCAACAGTTCGCCGAAGCCGATATCCTTGAGCGCCAGATCGGCGCAGAACAGATGGTGGTTGATCACCACCATATCAGCCTCATGCGCTGCCTTGCGCGCCCGTACGACAAAACATTTTGCGTAGTCCGGACACTCCTGGCCGAGACAATTCTCGACCGTGGAAGTCACCCGCGGCCAGATCATGTGGTCTTCTGCAATCAGCGGAAAATCGACACGGTCACCGGTGTCGGTGCTGCGCCGCCAATCATCGAGCTGCCGCAGCAAACGGAAATCCTGATGACCACGCTGACGCGAGCCTTGCAACGCCTGCTCCAGCCGATGCAGACAGAGGTAATTGGCGCGGCCCTTCAGCAACACCGCATTGACAGGCACCTTGAGGGCGTCCAGCAGCGTTGGCAGATCCTTGTGATAGAGCTGGTCCTGAAGATGCTTGGTGCCGGTGGAGACGATGACCTTGCCCTCGGTGAGCAACGCCGGCACGAGATAAGCGAAGGTCTTGCCAATGCCAGTGCCCGCTTCCGCCACCAGCACCTGATGCTGGTCGAGCGCCTGTTGTACGGCAGCGGCCATCTGCAACTGCCCCTCTCGAACAGCGAAGCCCGGAATCGTGCGGCAAAGCAGACCACCGTCACCCAACACCTCATCGACGGTGTACGACACTTCGACCGCAGTGCTGGCGGAATCGCCTTCAGGCATTGGTGGACAGCATGACGCTTAACAAAGGAACAGCCGTAAAAGACAAAGGCCGAACACCCGGCTCACCTCTCCAGGAACACGAAAATATCATCATATGCCATTGCTTCCCGTTTGCCTGCCCGAGCATCGCAGTCTCAGGCGGGAGCAAGCGGCGCGCATGTTTGAGCGCAGCGAGTTCGCGCCGCCCCGCCTGAGGCGAGAAGCGCAGGAAACCGCAGGCAAGTCGGGCGGCTTTTCTTTGGTTAC
>CAZQXF010000045.1:0-13003 GCA_964596975.1 uncultured Thiotrichales bacterium
CCTGAATGCCTCGCCGCTGATGGGTGGACTGAAATAATAACCCTGGATCAAGCCAACGCCGCGTTCGCGAAGGAATCTCAGCTGGCTCTCTGTTTCAACCCCCTCGGCGACGATATCGAGACTCAGACTTTTCGCCATTGCAATAATGGCACTGACCAGCACTTCGTCGCTGGCGTCGCGTCCGATGTCGTTGATGAAGGCCCGATCGATCTTCAACAGTTGTAGCGGGAATTTTTTCAGATAACTCAGGGAGGAGTATCCGGTGCCAAAATCGTCTAGTGCCAGCAGTATGCCGCGCTCACGCAGGGCATTGAGTATCCGCAATGGATTTTGCGAATCCTGAATCAGCAGGCTTTCAGTAATTTCCAGTTTCAGCGCATCCGTGGTCAGGCCGCTGTTCTCAAGCGCCGCATCGACACAGTCGAGCAGGTCGCCGTTACGGAACTGGCGTGATGAGACATTGACGGACACGAAGGGTCGTTTTTGGCCCACCATGGGCCAGGAGGATGCTTCATGGCAGGCTTCGCCAAGTACGTACTGACCGATATCCTGAATCAGGCCAAGACTTTCTGCAATCGGAATAAATCGATCGGGAGCGACCCGTCCAAGCTCGTCACTATTCCAGCGCACCAGTGCTTCGGCGCCAACGATGTGCTCTCCTCCCGGATGCAGTTCGATAATGGGTTGGTAAACCAGGCTGATTTCGTCGTTGTTCAATGCGCGACTGAGATGGCTGGCAATGATCATTTGTTCCTCGGCGACGATCCGCATCTCCTCGGAGAAGAACTGATAACCGCTGCGGCCCATTTGTTTGGCCTGGTACATTGCTGTGTCGGCGCTTTGCATCAGCGTTTCGACATTATCTCCGTCGCCGGGATAGATGCTGATGCCGACGCTGGTGGTAGAGTGGACGCGCCTGCCAGCGACATCGAAGAGTCGTAGAAATTCGCTCACCAGTCGTTCCGCGATGGCCCCGGCCTCTTCTGGTGAGTCGATATCTTCCAGTAACACAAGAAATTCATCGCCGCCCAGTCGAGCAGCGCTGTCGGTCTTGCGCAACACGGATTGGATTCTTGTGGCGGCTTCTCGCAGCAGTTCATCGCCGGCGCTGTGGCCAAGGCTGTCGTTGATGCTCTTGAAGTTGTCGAGATCAAGAAAAAGCAATCCCATCATCCGGTCGCTACGCTGGGAGCGACGCAAGGCACGCTCGATGTGATGGGTCATGTAGTGGCGGTTGGGCAGCCCGGTAAGCGGGTCCTCATTCGCCTGTTTCTGAAGTTTCTCCTCATAGGCGTTCCGTTCGGTGGTATCGAGTGCGGTGGCGACGATGATGGGTGGGTTTTCCTGCCGCGAGAAATGAAAGCGAACTTCGACGGGATAGGTTTTGCCATCGTGGCAGATGTGGCGGCCGCGATAGAAGGCGAAATCCTTTTGCTGATGCATCATCGGTGTCAGCAGCTTGCGGATGCCGTCTTCAGTCAATTCTTCGAATATTTCCGGTAGTGTCATTCCCAGCATGTCGTCGGCTGCGTAACCCAGGCTGGAGAGCGCCCGGGTGTTGACCTGGAGAAAACGTAGCGAGCGGGCATCGACGACGTAGATTTCATTCGAGCTGTCGTTGAGGATGCGGCCAAGGCGGTTGTCGAGCTGCTGTTTCTCGCGCTTCAGGTTTGCGAGCAGTTCGCTGTTCTCATGGCGTAGCTGTAATGACGAGACCAGTGTGTTGTGGTATTTGCGGCCAAATACGATGAGTGTTCCGAGTAGCAGTAGTTCAAGCATTCCGCTGGTGATCAGGATCGACTCGATCCCGAGTACTGAGCGGATGGCCATTGGTAGGATCAGTGCGATAAGGAACGTGGCACCGGAGAAGAAATCCTGCAGCGTGATCAGTGCACCAGTACCGACTCCGATCAATAACGCCAGAGTAAATGCTTGGTAGGAATCCATCTGGCCGTTCCAGAAGAAAAGACTGATGCTACCGAAGACTGAGGCGGTGGCTACGATAGTCGCTCGGAAGGCGAACAGCCACTTGCTGGGATTGGTTGGCGGTGTTTTATAGCGCAGATAGCTTCGCGCGAGAACGAGGCGTGATAGCGATGTCAGGAGGAGTACAGCCAGCCAGGTCAGCAGCGCATCCAGAGGGTAGCGTGATTGCATCACATAGACATAGCCGCTGGAAGACAGCAGTAGCGCCAGTGCGTTGAGCCAGGTGCCATGAAATATCAACTGCAGGTGTTCATGCAGGATCTTTCTCTGGATATCGTCGCTGTCTTGGGTAGTGGCTGGGTTGTTATTATTGATTGGGTGCACGGGCGTCCAGTCCTGTGATGTTTCAATGGCCTCTTTGGTTATCGGCCGCCGGCGACAGGTCTGAATCCCGTTTGTCGTCTATTTCGTCAGTGGTAGCAGGCCGTCAATGCCTTGCTGCGATATCTTTTTCGCGGCCAGTGCTGTGGCATAGTGCACTGCATCTTCCAATGTGCGGCCGGTGCTGAGTGCATGAACCAAGCCGGCATTGAAACAGTCACCGGCGCCGATGCTGTCGACCACTCGTGACACAGGCAGCGCTGGCACATGTATGGGGTCGCCGGCTGGATCGCAGAACCAGGCACCGTCCTGTCCCCAGGTACAGGTGAAGCGCTGTTGCGGGTATTGTTGCGCGAGTGCTTGCAACAGACTGCGAGGATGATCATGGCCAGCTGCTTCAGCCCATGGGCGTGAGAGCATGATAATGTCGGCGAATGGAAACAGTGCTTCCAGGCCATCGCGGGGTTTTTCCGCTTCGATGGAGACGTGCTGTTGGCGACCCGGTGAGTGTTGGGCCAATGCTTTTTGCAGCGCCACGACATTGCGCCCCTCGAAGTGGAGCCAGTCGAATTGCTCATGGATGGCCAGCTGAATCTCGCTGGCTGGCAGTTCATCGAGATCGCGGTAGTGGACAATGGTGCGTGAGCCATTGCGCCTGTTGAGCAGAATATAGGAGGTGGGTGTCGCACCTGACAGCCGCAGGCAGTGTCTGGTATCGACCCCGGCCTCTGCCAGCTCCCCCAGCAGCCAGTTGCCGTGAACGTCATCGGCTACGGTTGCCGCCAGTGCGACCTCATGGCTATGCTGCGCCAGCACCCGGGCGGTATTGGCGGCATTGCCACCGCTGCGGCGTTCATGCGCTGTTGCGCGCAATTCTTCATCTTCGGCGGGGTAGTGGGGCACGTGGTTGATCACGTCGAGCGTCACGATGCCACAGCAGAGAATGCGTGCCATTTGAGGGGTATCCTTGTTCGGACTGGCGATTGCGTATAATACCCCGCTCTGTTTTTTCGTGCGCTGCCGTCAGCGTGCCACAACCCGAGAGAATGCTATGTTGCTGGAAGAATACTATCTGCGTGATGGCGATGGCATCGCGTTTACCCGCGAGCAGGCTAGCCGCTTTGCCAAGGCGGTGGCGGGAGACTTCAATCCACTGCATGATGTGGCCGCAAAAAGATTCTGCGTGCCCGGAGACTTGCTGTTTGCTGTCGTCGTCGCGGAGAAGGGATTGCACCAGCGCATGGCGTTTCAATTTTCCGGCATGGTCACTGATGGGGTGACATTGCATATCACTTCGCCGGAAACCGGTCAGTGCGCACTGATGGATGATGCCGACAAGGGCTACCTGCTGGCCAAATGTGATGGTGAGGTATCACATGATGAAGCCCTGCTACGCGATCTGATCTACAACTATGTCGAGTTTTCCGGCAAGACGTTCCCGCATATTCTGGTGCCGTTGCTGGAGAAGAAGCAGGTGATGATCAATCCGAAACGGCCGATGGTGATCTATGAGCGCATGGAAATTTCGCTCGACCGGATCGATCTGGATTCTCTTGATCTCGAATTTTCCGATGCGACGATCGACGTCAACGGCAAGCGGGGTGAAGTCTTTCTGCTATTCGACCTGATGTCGGATGGCGTCAAGGTGGGGCAGGGCAAGAAGAAAATGCTGCTCAGTGGTTTGCAGCCCTATGATGCTGACGTTGTTGCTGCGCTGGTCGATGACTTCAATCGTATCAAGGATGGTTTCGACGCAGCCAATCCGTCGCTGTAGAGACGTGTTCGATTTTTCCAGCGTCATCGAGCGCCGCAACACCGGCAGCTTCAAATGGGATAAATACCGTGGCCGTGACATTCTGCCATTCTGGGTGGCGGACATGGATTTTGCGGTAGCGCCAGCCATTGTCGAGGCTGTGCGCAAACGTCTGGATCATCCCGTGTTCGGCTATGCCACCGCACCGGCGGGTCTGGCGCCGGCCATTGTCGATGCCTTGCAACGGGAATTCGAATGGGCCATTGACCCTGACTGGCTGGTGTGGCTGCCAGGTGTCGTTCCTGGGCTAGCGGCCAGCTGCCGGGCATTTGGCAAGGATGGCGATGAGGCCATTGTCTTTCCGCCGATCTATCACCATTTCCTCAGCGTCGTTCAGCCTGCGCGAAAGCGTCTGGTAACCGTGCCACTGCTGGAGGAAAAAGGGCGTTGGTCGCTGGACTTCGATGCACTGGAAAAAGCGGTAACGCCACGCTCCAGGCTGTTATTGCTCTGCTCCCCGCACAATCCAGTCGGCAAGGTCTTTTCGGCTAAAGAGCTGGCGCGGCTGTGCATGTTCGCAGCCGATCACGACATGATCATTGTCTCCGATGAAATTCATTGCAGCCTGGTACTCGATCGCAGCTGTCAGCATATCCCTACGGCAAAAGTCTGCCCGCAATATTCTGACCGAATCGTCACGCTGATGTCGCCGAGCAAGACGTTCAATCTGGCCGGCATGAATTGCTCGTTCGCCGTGATCGACAATCCGCAACTCAGGAAACAGTTTATCCGTGCGCTGCAAGGTGTTGTGCCCATGGTGCCGGCCACCTCCTATGTGGCAGCCGAGGCCGCCTACCGGGATGGCTGGGAATGGCAGCAGGCATTACTGGAGGTACTGCGGGAAAATCATGCGCTGCTGAAAAATGCTATAGAGACGATGCCGGGTATCGAAATGACGAAACTCGAAGCAACTTATCTCGCCTGGCTGGATGTTCGTGCGCTGGGCATTGAACGCCCGCAGCAGTATTTCGAAAAGCACGGGCTGGGGTTTTCCTGCGGCCTGGAATTCGGGCCTGAAGGAAAAGGCTTTGTGCGCTTCAATTTTGCCTGCCCGCCTGTGTTGCTTGAAGAGGGGATTGCGCGGTTGCGCCGGGCGGTAGATAAAGCCGCCTGATTTTGTGCAGTGATTGAGCAGGCTGTTTGATGCGCAACCTGCGCTCAATATTGACGGTGAAAAACATGAATAACCCAAACCTGATCGTCGATGTCATTCGCCACGGGGAACCCGTTGGCGGCGCGAGGTATCGTGGCCATGGCATTGATGATCCGCTCAGTGAAAAGGGCTGGCAGCAGATGCGTGATGCCATTGCCGCTGGTGCTGCGTGGGGGAAAGTGATGACATCGCCGATGCGTCGTTGCCGGGAATTTGCCGAGGAGCTGGCGCGCTCACGTGATATTCCCTTGCGGGTGGTCGATGATTTTCGCGAGGTGGGTTTTGGCAGCTGGGAAGGGAAAACCAAGGCGGAGTTGATCGCAGAGGATGCGCTGGCCTTTGAACGTTTTTACCAGGATCCGGTCAATCAGCGCCCGCCGGGTGCTGAACCTCTCGCTGATTTTATCGGTCGTGTGCAGTCTGCCTGGCAAGGAATGGTAGCCGACGAATCCACGGATCATGTGCTTGTCATCGCGCACGCCGGGGTGATGCGTGCCATCCTGGCGGAGGTGCTGGCGCTCGATCCGGCTGCAATGTACCGGGTGGTGGTCAAGAATGCCGGGATTATGCGTATCGTCTATCGCAGTGGCACCCCCAACCTGGATTTTCTAAACCGAAGCCTGACCAATGAATAAATCCACCCCGTAGGGGCGAATTCATTCGCCTTGCCACGGAGCCGAAAAAGCGCACCCATTCAAATCTCAATAAACACACTCTCAACAATCAGCCCAACATCAGCTAAACAATCGACGTCCCCCCGTAGGGGCGAATTCATTCGCCTTGCCGCGGAGCCGAAAAAACGCACCTATTCAAATCTCAATAAACGCACTCTCAATAATCGGACTAACATCGGCAGAATAGTCGATACCGTCAATCCCAAAGCCGAACAGTTTCAAAAACTCTTTCTTGTAATCGGCATAGTCGGTCAGTTCAAAAAGGTTTTCGGTCGTTACCTTCGGCCAGGTCTCGCGGCAGGCCTGTTGCACGCTGTCGCGCAGCTCCCAGTCGTCCAGGCGATAACGCTGAAGTTCATCGGTCTCGGCGCCTTCGCCGTACAGCCCGGTGCGGAACAGGCGGTTGATCTGTTCGATACAGCCTTCGTGCAAGCCCTGCTCTTTCATCACCTTGAAGACAATGGAGAGGTAGAGCGGCATGACCGGAATGGCGGCGCTGGCTTGGGTGACGACGGATTTCAGCATGGCGATATTGGCCTCGCCATCGATATCTTGCAGCGTGTCGCGCAGTGTGGCGGCTGTCTGGTCGAGGTGTTGCTTGGCTTTACCCAGCGCGCCTTCCCAGTAGATCGGCCAGGTGATTTCGGTGCCGATATAACTGTAGGCGACGGTCTTGAAACCTTCGGCCAGCACGCCGGCGTCTTTCAGCGCGTTGACCCACAGCGCCCAGTCTTCACCGCCCATGACGGTGACGGTGGCAGCGACTTCTTCATCCGTTGCGGGCTCGACCTCGGCGTCGATGATGGTGTCTTTATTGGTGTCGATTGCGGTGGCTTTGAATGGCTTGCCAATTGGTTTGAGCACCGAGCGGATGGTTTCGCCGCTGTCGGGGAGCTTGCGCACCGGGGAGGCGAGCGAGTAGACCAGCAGGTCGATCTGGCCAAGATCGTCCTTGATCAGGTCGATCACCTTTTGCTTGGCTTCGTTGGAGAAGGCATCGCCGTTCAGGCTTTTGGTATAGCGGCCGGCTTCGGTCGCGGCCTTGTCGAAGGCGGCGGCGTTGTACCAGCCAGCCGACGCGGTGCGTTTTTCCGTGGGGGGCTTTTCAAAAAATACGCCGATGGTGTCCGCGTTGGCGCCAAAGGCGGAGACGATCCGTGATGCCAGCCCGTAGCCGCTGGAAGCGCCCACCACGAGCACGCGCTTCGGGCCATTCTCTATCGGCCCCTGGGCCTGGGTGGATGCGATTTCGTCGCGAACATTGTGTTCGCAGCCAACGGGATGCGCGGTGGTGCAGATGAATCCTCGGGTCTTGGGCTGAATGATCATCGTTGTCCATAGTTCAGGTGAAAACGGTCGCTAAAGATACCGCGTTTAGCGCGCTGGCGACAAACGCCGACAGTGGCTACACTCGTTTGATGCCTCTGAAACACAGTGTCGATCTGCTCGCAAGGCTGGTGGCCCTCGACCTCGATGTGACTGCCCGAGATCCATGGTGGTGGCCTCACAGCGGTAGCTTTGCGATGGTGGTGTCAGCGATTCTGACGCAGCAGTCCCGTTACCAGAAGGTCGAGGAATCGCTACGGAATCTGTGTCATCACGGTGATATCACGCCGCAGATGATCGCGGCGCTGCCGCCGGTGGAGCTGTCGCGTTGCATCCGTCCCAGTGGATTTTATCGCGTAAAGGCCGAGCGCCTGCAACGATTGGCGCGGGCGATATTGGCCGCTTTTGGCGCCTTCGATGTCTTTCGTAATTGCGTGGATCGTGCGTGGTTGTTACGCCAACCTGGCATCGGCAATGAAACCGCCGATGCGGTGCTGTGCTATGGCTGCTTTCGTGAGGCCATGGTGGTCGATGCCTATACGCAGCGCCTGCTCGCCGCCTTCGATCTGCATTTCAACGGCTATGAGGCGATTCAGTCGTGGCTGGTGCAAGGTATCGAGGCGCAGCCTGAGCGAGTGAAAGTGTTGTTTGGGGAGATGCCGCGTGCGCGAGTCTATGCGTTGTACCACGGCTTGATCGTCGAATATGCCAAGCGCCACTCGCGGGGGCGTGAGGTCGATGTGTCGGCCTTGGGCGTGCCTGGTTAGCGCGGCTTGAGTGTGGCGAAGATCACGTCGAGCATGGCCTCCTCCTTCTCCTCGGCTCCCGGTGGGCAGGTGTAACTGGCGAGAAACAGAATATTCTCGTGGCACAGGAACCATTCATGCCAGAACAGGTCATCATGTTCATAGATCAGTTCGATGCCGCTAAAGGCACCGCAGCTGACATCGGCCGGTGAAACGCCGTGCTCGATCTGGTCGCTGGCGAAGTATCGCAGGTCGTCGATGGTGACGGCTTCGGGTTGTTCCGAGGCGCTGATCTCCAGCTGACCGACCCCGTCGGGGTGATGGATGACGACGCAGCCATCTTCGGTTTCGCAGCACCAGTAGTCAGGCAGTCCGACTTCCCAATATTCGCCGCTGCAAATTTGCATGTAACTATTCAGTAGGTAGAAAAATTGAACCGTAACCGCTCAGATTGCCGCTGAAACGCGTCAGATCAAGGCGGGAGATGTGAGTTTACACGGGTAAATGACCATTTCCCAACGCAGAGATGGCGTGTTTCAGTGGTGAGCTGAGCGGTTACATTTGCATTTGTGATGGGTTTCCTTGAGCAATACGTCGTCAGATCATAGCAGTTCATGGCAGTCGTTGCGCCTGAATTGCAAGCCGCTGCGCCGCCCGGAATTGCATGCCATTTTTCAAGGCTATGATTGTAAAAGAGAAAGTTGCTTCTCATGGCGCTGTGTTCGACGCTGGCCGGGACAATAACCCCACTTTTCTTTACTAAATATGACACTTTTGTGACAATCGCTCTGCCCGGTTTCTTCCGGCCGGTACACCCCGGATCCGTACCGCCATCCCGTATGGAATCATTGGCTCGGCAATGGCCATTGCCAGACCAATCAGTGGTGTATGGAGTCACCGCTCATCGGCACCGCCGATGCAGGCCCTGACACTCAGCAAAATATCGCTGCTGGGCAAGGGCGCACAGTCAAACAGGCATGGAAGTTCCGTTTGATTGCCAAGTATATAAAACGGTGGCTGCAACGGCCGCCCGCACTCAACCCCTCTGCTCGGAGCCATCCAATGGAACTCGAAAAAATCGCTGAAATAGAATACGCAACATGGGTTGGACGCAAGGAATTGTTCCGTCTCGGAACTGCGCTCCTTTTTATTATCGGCATTATGCTGTTCACAATTTCCCGCGCTGGAGACGTCAGTCATCTGCTTGTTGTCGCCGCGATGATCGGCGGCTACATGGCGTTGAATATTGGTGCCAACGACGTCGCCAACAATGTCGGGCCGGCGGTCGGCTCCCGGGCGCTGACCTTGACCGGAGCCATTTTCCTGGCAGTGATTTTCGAAGCGGCCGGGGCGCTGATCGCCGGTGGCGAAGTGGTTGGCACGATCAAGAAAGGAATCATCAACCCGGAGCTGATCGCCAATGCCGATGTGTTCGTCTGGTTGATGATGGCAGCCCTGCTGGCGGGCGCGCTATGGCTCAATCTTGCGACCGCGTTCGGTGCGCCAGTATCGACGACACATTCGATTGTCGGCGGTGTACTCGGCGCCGGTATCGCCGCTGGTGGTTGGGGTATCGCGGACTGGGGCAAGATGAGCCAGATCGCTGCGAGCTGGGTGATCTCGCCGGCGCTTGGCGGCGTTATCGCAGCGGGTTTTCTCTACCTGATCAAGCGTACGATCACCTATCGCAAGGACATGATTCGCGCCGCGAAATATATGGTGCCGATTCTGATCGGCGTCATGGCCTGGGCGTTCTCTGCCTACTTGATGCTCAAGGGGTTCAAGAAGTTGTGGAAGTTCGATCTTGTGACCGCATTGACTGTCGGTTTGGTAGTCGCTGTCGTCATCGGTTTTGCTTCGAAGATGATCATTGCGAAGGTCGCGGGCAGGCTGGATAACTCCAAACAGGGTATCAATCAGCTTTTCACCCTACCGCTGATTTTTGCTGCGGCGCTGCTCAGTTTTGCCCACGGCGCCAACGATGTGGCCAATGCGGTGGGGCCGCTGGCGGCGATCAATGATGCGCTCACCAGCCACGAAGTGGCCAAAAAGGCCGCGATCCCGCTATGGGTCATGATGGTGGGTGCGCTCGGTATAGCCATCGGCCTTGCCCTGTATGGCCCGAAACTGATCAAGACGGTTGGCTCCGAAATCACCGAGCTGAATCAGACCCGGGCTTTCTGTATCGCCCTGAGCGCTGCGATTACGGTGATCATCGCCACCCACTTTGGGTTGCCGGTCAGTTCTACACATATCGCGGTGGGTGCCATCTTTGGTGTTGGTTTTCTGCGCGAATACCTGAAGGCAAGTTATGCGCGCATGGTGGAGGAGATCAAGCTGCATCACAAGAACTCGGAGCAGGGCGAAATCGAGGCGTTTCTGAAGCAGTTCGAAAAAGGCTCGCTGCGGGAAAAATGCGAAATGCTGCAACAGCTCAAAAAGCACAAGGCAGTGATCGAGCTGACCAAGAAGGAACGCAAGTCGCTGAAGCGCAAATACACACATGAATTGGTCAAGCGCTCTGCGCTGATGAAGATTGCCGCGGCCTGGCTGATCACCGTTCCGGTTTCCGGGCTGATTGCGGCGATTCTGTATTTCACGATTCGAGGCATGATGCTGTAGCACTCCAGGGAGGGGAGACCTGGATGGTCTCCTTTATGAGCCATCCCGCCGGAGGAAGAGGGTGCCGCAAAGCCCCGGATGGGCTTTTGCGACACGCTAAGGAAAGGAGTATTCGTGTTACGTAAGGCGTTCTTGCCATCCATTTTGCTGGTGTTGGCCTATGGCTTCTGGGTCAGCCCTGATTTCAAGGTCATCTCTGCCGGCGTGGCCATTTTCCTGTTCGGCATGCTGTCGCTGGAGCAGGGGTTTCAAACCTTCACGGGGGGGGCGCTGGAGCGTATTCTCCAGCGCGCCACCTCCAGCCGCCTGAAAAGTCTCGGCTTCGGCGTCATCAGCACCACGCTGATGCAGTCGAGTTCGCTGGTCTCCGTGATCACGATCTCTTTTCTCAGCGCCGGCTTGATCTCGCTGGCAGCCGGTATCGGTATCATTTTCGGCGCCAATCTTGGCACCACCACAGGCGCGTGGTTGATCGCTGGTTTCGGTCTCAAGGTAAAAATATCGGCTTATGCGATGCCAATGCTGGTTTTCGGCATCGTGTTGCTGTTTCAGTCGTCGAAGAAGCTGAAGGGGATTGGCTATATCCTGGCTGGCCTTGGCTTTCTGTTTCTTGGCATTCACTACATGAAGGAAGGTTTCGAAGCGTTCAAGGACACCATCGACCTGGCGAGCCTTTCCGTTGCGGGATATCCGGGGCTGTTCATCTTTGCTGCGATTGGTGTCGCGGCGACGGTCATCATGCAGTCGAGCCATGCCACGCTGGTGCTGATCATTACCGCACTGTCGGTCGGGCAGATCACCTACGAGAATGCACTGGCGCTGGCCATTGGCGCCAATGTTGGCACCACGATAACGGCGATTATTGGTTCGTTGAGTTCCAATGAGAGTGGCAAGCGCCTGGCTGGGGCGCATCTGATCTTCAATCTGGTAACTGGCGTGATCGCCATTGCGATGATCTATCAGCTGGTCGATCTCGTCGATTGGGTCGCCAGATTGCTCGGCATCGGCGAACAGGACTACACGCTCAAACTGGCCGTTTTTCATACCATCTTCAATCTGATTGGCATCATCGTCATGCTGCCGTTCGTTGACCCGCTGGTGCATTTTCTGCAACGACTCATTCCGGACAAGCGTCCCGAAGTCGATCAGCCAAAATACCTCTCCAGCGCATCGGCAGAATATCCCGACACTGCCGTCGAGGCGGTGCGCAAGGAGACGCTGCGGATATACGAGAAAGCCATTCGCACCATTATCGATGCGCTGGGCCTGAAGTCATCCGACATTTTTTCGCGCGAAGATCTCGAAAAGAGCATCGCAGCCCGCCAAAGCATCAGCGACTACGATATTGACGAGCACTACGAAAAACACATCAAACCCATCTACAGCGCGATCATCGCCTTCATCAGCGAAACAGCGTTTTCCCGTCGTGACGAGGAAAACTCGATGTTGGCGTGGCTGCGTGATGCCAATCGTGAGATTGTCGAAGCGGTGAAGGACACCAAGCATTTGCAAAAAAACCTGCTGCGCTATCTGGCCTCAGACAATGAGGCGATTCGCAGCGCCTATAATGAAATCCGCATCAGTATCGCCTCCACGATTCGCGAGATAGAGGCGCTGCGTCAGGATGGCGATGAGGATGGTGTCATCGATGCGCTTGCGCTCGATGCGGTCAAGCTGATGATTGATGAAAGTCAGGAACGAATCAATCGCTTGTTGACAGAATTGATTGGGCGTCGCGAAATCACCCCGGAGATGGGATCATCACTGCTCAACGACAGTACCTACGCTTACAACGTCTCCATCAACCTGGTGCGTGCGGCGGAAAAGCTGTTTGCCAGTGAGGATCTGAGGCGTGCCCGCGTGGTTCAGAACGTACTGTTGGACAAGGAGGAGCGCAAGGCAGCTATTGAATCGCTGGATAATGACGAGGCGCTGAAATGAAATACAAGAAAATGCTCAAGCAGCTAAAAGCACTGCTGAGCGAGAAGGAACATCAGAAGAAGGAGCAGTGTGACGAGCTGAGAGGGCTGCTAAAAACGCTGAAGCAAAAGGAAAAGAGCCTGAAGGCAAAGTTGGAAGGCATTGAAGACCAGGTGCAGCGCGAAAAACTCGAAAAACGTATCGGCATCATTCATGCGCAACGCAAGAAGGGGCTGAAAGCGCTGAAGTCAATGAAACATTGCCAGTAGCCCTGGGGGGCGCCGAATAGTCACCGTCTCAAACCGGGTGAGCACCTGATCGGCGCTCACCCTACGGGTTCGCTAGTCGGTAGGTTGGGCAAAGCGTAGCGTGCCCAACAACGGCACAGGTGTTGTACCGGCCCGTGGTTGTTGGGCACGTCACTATCGTTCCTTTGCCCAAC
>CAZQXF010000046.1:0-12875 GCA_964596975.1 uncultured Thiotrichales bacterium
GCTGGTGGCCATGAGCGCGACACTGACGCGATACGGCGCCATTTGCATCATCGGTAGATTAGACAGCTGACATGGCGCACTGTCATGACCAGCGCATCTGAAGCAGTCAACCAAAGAAGGAATCGCCGACCTTCAGAGCGGGAACATCAATGAGGGGGAAACTCCGCCATCGAGAGATTACGCAAACGGCAAATGGCTGAGCCGTGGCAGGGCGCAGCCCTACTCAAAACCGTGATAACAATCACAATAACAACCTTTCATTGTAATTGACTACCCCAATGAGAGAACGGTAGCATTGACAAGGGCTTACGGAGTCAAAGCCACTCGGGTACTTATTCACAACAACAATCCCGTCTTTCCACCAATTTCCGGGATCGTCCCCATGACCAAGCACTATCTTTTAATAGAGGGCATCAACATTGACGCCAATGTATTCGACACCAACCAACTCAGTGTTATCAGGGGCAGCAGTTTCCTGCTCAGAGATGCCATCCTGAATCTGGCCAACAAGTTTTCAACTCAACTCACACCACTGAGCCTCGGTGGATCCTCGGGTTTCTTTGAGACCACAGACTCCAACATCCACTCCCTGGTAACAACGATCCAATCAGAACTGGAAACGCCACCTTGCTCAACTGTGCCATTCATCATAGAACACTGCCAGGCCAAAGACCCGAAAAGCGCCAAGGAAACCCTGTTGGCTCAGCTGCGTATACGACAACTGCGTGCAGCTACCATCGTTCCCGACACTCCAGCCACCAGTAACAGCGGCGCCTCCCACTGGCACGGCGTCCGACCCCAGGGGAGCCAGGACGCGCAAGTTCGCTACGCCCCACCCGATGGCACCGAAGAAATCACTCTCATTTCTTCATCGGAAAAACAGCGTTGGGATCATGGCCGGAACCGTGAACGGGTGAAAGGCCAAAGCTATCACCTCGACGAATTGACGCAACTGCATGAAACCGAAGATTGTGCCGCGCTGAAAAACGGCAGCTACAAAGAGCTTGAAGAACGACTAAAAAAGTATGGCTTCTGTCGTGAACTTGGGCACATCGCCGATAGCCGCCAAACGCCGGAAAACACGCTCGAGCAACCGATCTACCCCAAACTGGATGGCAAGGTTGCTATTTTTTACGCTGACGGTAACGACTTCGGCAAACGTCAGCGCGAACGACTCAAAAGCGACAACCCAGCCCAAGCACAGCAAGAGTTCGACCGCGGATTACGCTGCTGCCGCTCAAAACTGCTGACCACACTGCTGCAGGACATGCTCGATAACGATGCCCTTTTCCCCGACATGAAAACCCGTTCCCTACACAACGTCAAACCCGGGGAAATCAGCTCATGGCAGAAAGCGTTGCGTCTCGAGACCCTGCTATGGGGGGGTGACGAGCTGATGTTCGTGATGCCGGCCTGGATTGGCTTTGCCTTCGTACAACGGTTTTTCGAACTCACAAACAGCTGGCTCGATATCAACGAACCTCTAACCCATTCCGCGGGCCTCGTCTTCTGCAGTGCCAAAACCCCTATCCGCATCACCCGAGACCTCGCCCGAATGATTGCTGACGACATCAAGCAACGCACCGAAAAAAATGGCGGCAAGCGCAACGCCTGGGACTACATGGTGCTCGAATCCATCGACTACCCCACTGATTTGGACTACCAACGATTTCTCCACAAGCGCTATGGTGAACAAATCACCCCATACAGACCAATCTGCATTCCGGGTGAAAAAAGCAACTGGACCAGCATATATCCGTGCATCACCCGTC
The DNA here is from genome assembly GCA_964596975.1 of uncultured Thiotrichales bacterium. Classification (GTDB taxonomy): domain Bacteria; phylum Pseudomonadota; class Gammaproteobacteria; order UWMA-0217; family UWMA-0217; genus JALSHZ01. The sequence goes on from CAZQXF010000046.1 coordinate 1,773, forward strand.
TGATCCGCAAGGTACTACCCACCCGCCAGCTCTACCGGCTGGCACATACCATCACCCACAATACCCCTGAAACACTCTGGGGCGACAACGTCGAGGCCCCCTCGCCCTGGCCACCTCCCGAACCGGATACCGGCACCAACCCGCCGCTACAAATACAGCTTGAGCAACGCCTCCTCTCGGTCATAGAAGACACCACCAGACTCGACGATGGTCTTGATCAGCTGGCCAAACTATTTGGGCTCAAAATCGACCGTCTGCCCCAACGCGCCTGGCTGTGGCTACATCTGGTGGAGCTGCGCGACTACATCGCCCCACAACGCAATGAACCCGCATCATGAAAACCCAGCACTACCGCCTTAGCCTGACCCTCAAAGGGCCGCTGCTCTCTCAAGCCAGTGGCACACTGGCCTTTGGCACCGACACAGCCATGCAGCGTTACCAAGGGTGCCCCGCACTGAATGGTGCCCTAATCCGGGGTACCCTACGGCATCTGCTGGTATATCGCTTCGACAGACATCATGACTATGCGAAATATCTCGACGACTGGTTTCCCGATGAACCCGGCGATGGCATCAGCCAACGCAGCACCCTGAATTTCGACCTGTTCTGGCTGGCCCAACAACCACCCCACGACGAAACACGCATTCGCATAGAAATCGATGACGACAAAGGCCGCGTCAGTGACGGTTCATTGCAGATCATCGAAGACGTTTTCCCTGCCGGTACCCAGGCAAAATTCTCAGGCCAGATACGCGCCTCGTTTCGTGACAATGCTGAGCAAGCCTGTTTCGAAAAATGGCTCGACAAGGCGTTGCAATGGCAGGATGCCATCGGCAGCCTCAAGGGCGTCGGCTTTGGCCGAATTGAAGGCTACAAGCTGACCCCCATCGATCCCCCCGCCATTAGCAATGCACTCGAACAAAACCTGACCCCAAAAAAGGGGCGGATTGGGTTGCGGTTGAGGCTCGACCGACCGTTGTGCCTGGGCAAAGTCCGTAGCAAGAGTGACAACCGCATTGTCTCCAGCAACCATATTCCCGGTGAGGTCATCAAAGGCATTCTGGCCCGCCGCTTGGCTGAACAGTGTGGCGTCAGCGATCCAGCCAAACTCAGCAAAGCACTGGCAGCGTTCGACTTCGATAACATTGTCATCCAGCACGCCCGCCCGGTCGCAGACGGTCAGACGCAACCCGCCGCGGCCATGCCATTCAATCTGGCATGCTTTAGCGCCGGCTTCCAACGACTGACCGGCAGCCCCGATCAGCTCCGCCAACAAGCCGCCACCTGGACAAGCGCCCCCACGCTGCGACCCGACTGGAAACAGAAAGACTGGCAGGCCGCAGCGGATCATCTTCGCATCGACACCCGCACGCCCCAGCGCCTGCTGTTGGTTCGCACCGCCATCGACGAAACCACCCAGACAGCACGTGAATCGGCACTGTTCTCTCTGGAATGCGTCGAACCAAAAGGCTTCACCTGGCAAACGGAGATCGACCTGAGCCAATTGCCCAAACAAAAGCAACGCAACGCGTGGAAGAAGCTTCAGGAACTGATTGGCGCCGAACTCGACGGCATCGGCAAAACGGGTGCCTGTGCAAGCGTCCAATACATCGACGCCAGCCCACCCGACAACAGTGCCATCGACAGCACTGCGTGCTGGCAAATCACGCTACAAACCCCCGCCCGGCTGCTGCCACCCGATATGACGCTACCCAACGTCAACAGCGATGAAGCGCTCCACCACTATTATCAGGACTACTGGGATCAAGTGGCCCCCGACTGCTTCGAGCTGATCAACTATTTTGCACAACAAACCCTCAAAGGCGGCGACGACCACTATCACCGCTTTCAGAAACCCCATTGCCATGCCTATACCCCGGAGTGGCTGACCACCGCCGGCAGCGTGTTCATCCTGCAAGCACGACCCGGCAAGGCCGATGCAGCAAGAGACAAACTCCGCCACTGGTTACGCGCCAACCTCCCGGCCTGGCAACGTCTGGCGGAAACACAACAACCGACTCGTAACATTGTCAGCCGGTTTCTGCACAAACCCGTTGAGCCGCCATCCGATCCATACCCTGCCCGTTGGAACCACAGCCCCACTTTGCCCGAACACGGCTACGGCGAAATCACCATCACGGCCGTCGATGCAAGCGAGGAAAAGTCGTCATGAACACTACGATCTATCGCCGAGTCATCATCGAAGGCAGCCTGACCACCCGCTCCGACTTGCAGATCGGCGCCGTCCATGACGAACTGCCGGGCAGCCCAGGTGAACCGGCGGGCAAAGGCATCATGCGTGATGCCAACGGCCAACCCTATATTCCCGGCTCCTCACTGCGCGGCGTGCTTGCCGCCGAAATCCGGCGAGCCACCCCCCATCACTTCAAGAAGCTTTTTGGTGAAGCACGCCTGACCACGAAAGAAAAAGCCGGCATTCTGCGCGTCTTCGACGCCACACTCCCCACTCAGACGAGCAGCAATACGATCCAACGCACCCGTGTCAGCATCGACCCCGTTACCCGCACCGCCAAAGACAAACACCTTATTCACGAAGACGTGCTGCGCCGAGGCACCTGCTTCCAGATCACCATTCAGGCCGATGACATCGACCAGCAAGCCCTGGACGCTTTGCTGCACGCCCTGAACCGATTCACCGGGAAAGCGGACGGACTACAGCTGGGTGGCGGCAAAAGCATCGGTCGCGGCCATATCCAGTGGCAACAAAAACAGATACGAGTGCTCGACGAGCCCGCCTTTCAACAATGGCTTGATGGAGATCAACCCCTGTCCAATGCAAACTGGCAACTCCACACCCCCCCAGCGCCCGGTGCAGCCATCACCACCCAGAGCTGGCGACTGCTGTTCCATTTCGATGAACCGCTGCTCATCAACGACCCAGCCGAAGTCACAGACCAACCAGAAGCCCCTCGCCTTTGTTACCGACGCCATGGCGATAAGCTCCTCGTACCCGGCTCTTCCATCAAAGGCGTCTTCCGCGCCCGTGCCCGGCGCATCCTGATCACAATCAGCAACAACCCCAACGTGGCCGATCAACTCATCGGCAAGATGTTCGGCAGTACCGAAAACGCCAGCCGCTGGCGCTTTCACGATCTGACCACCCACATCGAACGCAAACATGAACAAACACTCATCGCCATCGACCGCTTCACCGGCGGCGTCCAGGATCAGGCACTGCTCAATCTCGAAGCCGCCATCGCCAAACCGGCCATCACCACCATCGTTGCCGATAATCCACCCGACTGGCAAAAGGCGCTGTGGTATCTCATCCTGCGCGACGCCATCGAAGGCGACCTCAACCTCGGCTGGGGTGCGGCGCGAGGCTTCGGCGCTTTCCATATCGGCGTACTTGATGACAAGATCACTCAACCTTGGAAACAACTACAACAACAAATGAACGAAGCCTGGTTTGATGCACTCGATGAAAAAATCCAGCAACACAAAACAGGGGATATCGCATGACACGCTTCTATAACCCATATCACTTCGTCCCCCTCAAGGCCCCCGCTTCGCAGCATCGCCAGAACTACGACCGCATTGCCCAGGGCAAAACCCCTTTCATCCGCCATGACCGATGGGAAAAAGATGCCTTCAGCGGTAGGATCGAATGCAAACTCAAAACCATCAGTCCTCTAGTGGTCGGCGCACAACAGCAGCAAGGCGACAAGAACAGCAACACGCCAGGCCGTGTCACCCCTTACCGCAATGGCCAATACCTGCCCGCCAATTCACTACGCGGCATGATCGCCAGCGTCACCGAGATCATCAGCAACTCAGCGTTGCGTGTCTTGAGCAAGCGCGACAGCCACGAATACGCCGTGCGCAAAACACCCGAACAGGCGCTGAAAAAAATGGGACTGCTGTTGAAGAAAAACAGCCAGTGGAAAATCTATCCACTCGGCCAGCAATTCAAGCGGGTCGCTCGCGACCTGACCGCCGGACATCAAACCTATCAGCATCAGAAACATTCCAAGCTACTCCAAACCACCACGCGCAACAGCTGGGTTACCGATATCTCAACCGGCGCGACCCGAGGCATTCTCTATATTCGCGGTTACCACCCAGACATGCCCAACAAGAAACACGAAACCTTCATTCCATGGAATGGCCAGATTGACGAAAGCGAACTGCTCGATGTCGATGAAGGCTTGGTCGCCGCCTTTAATGCCCAGCTTGTTCAGCGCCACGAAGCCTTGCCCGAGTTTCCTCACCTGCCGGTCGGTTACAACCGTGACTGGCGAGGCGAGTCACCACAACTGGTTCGTGATGGCGACTTGCTGTACTACGAACAAGACAACGAAAAGGTCACCGAACTCTCCTACTCTGCCATCTGGCGCAAGCCGGTCGGCAACCTCTATGACGCCATCGAATCCATCGACGCCAATCTGCTGCCATGGAATCCGGATCGCCAACAACTCACCCCCGCCGAAGCACTCTTTGGCGTCATCGAAAAAGCCGCGGACGGCCGGGAAATGAATGACAGCGCCCGCAACCTCGCCTCGCGGTTGCGATTCCATGATGCAAAAGCAGTATCAAAAATCGAACTGATGATCCAGCACACACTCAAAATCCTCGATTCACCCAAACCACCTTCTACTGCACTCTATTTTTTCCAGAATGATGACCGCTGTCCGGGTAAAGCAGACTTCCACCTCCATAATGCCACCCCGCAAGGGCGCAAACGCTACCTGCCACACCCCAACTGGAGACAAAAACGCAACGACAAACACTACTGGGAAACCATCGACGACACGCCTTGCGATGAGAACAAACACAATCATCAAAAACTGCAAGTCCGCCCCATACCGGCAGAAAAAACCTTTATCTTCCGTATCGACTTCGACAACCTCAGCGCCGCCGAGCTGACATTGCTGCGCCGCGCCATCGAACCGGGTATCGGCTTCCAGCACCAACTCGGGCTGGGCAAACCGCTGGGGCTGGGGCAGGTTGCTGTCACCATCGAAAAAATCGAATTGATCGACCGGCACAAACGCTACAGCTGGGCAGGCTCGCAAGCCCCTCGCTACGACGCAAATAAAAAAATCAAAGACGACAACCGGCTGATCGACAGTAGCAGCCTCGACGTTCTCAACCACCTGGGCAGGCCAGGCAGCCTGGCCGACCCTGAAATGCCCGTCTGCTATCCGTTCAGTGAAGAAGCACAGCAAAGCCCCTACAACGAAAGCGAAGGATTCAAATGGTTTGGCGAAAATGACAAAAGCAACCAACGCCAATGCCTGAAACCCATCGACCCCGCAAACAAACTACCAACGCTGGATAGCAATACCACCACTCCCGATACATCCACCCTGCCAGACAACCGGCATTCGACCACAGCCAGCACCGCTGATGCGACAAGCTCAGAGCTGCATACCCTGAAAATTGGCGGCTTTACTCAGGAATCAAAAAAAACGCTCGATTATGCAACAATCCTCAGCGCATTGACCGATCAGTTTCCCGAGCTGAAAAACCCGCAACGCCGTGACCCCGGTAAAAACTTCATCACCGTGGAAATCTCTGCCACCGAGCTGGAAAAGCTGTTTGCGACAGAACCATACCTCCAGTTCACCGTTGGCAATTTCCAACTCAATATCAGCAGACCCAAAAAATGAACCTTTTTCTCGACACCGAATTCACCGGCCTGCACCAGCACACCTCGCTGATCAGCCTGGCGCTGGTGGCCGAAGACGAACAAGCCTTCTACGCCGAATTCACCGACTACGACCGTGGCGGCATCGACACCTGGCTGGCAGACAACGTCATCGCCAGAACACGCTGGCTGGCCAAGGACAATCCAACCGAAGGACACTGGCAAGAAACCAAACTCAGCCTCTATTGCGGCCCCCGCCAAGGTGTCATCGAACCGCTGAAACATTGGTTGGGACAATGGAAACACATCGAAGTCTGGGCCGACTGCCCGGCATGGGACTGGATACTGTTCTGTGAACTGTTCGGCGGAGCCTTCAGCCTGCCCCAACACATCTATTACCTACCATTCGACCTCGTCACACTGTTCAAGCTCAAAGGCATGACACCCGACACCGACCCGGCAGCCTTCGCCGGTATCACGCCACAAATCATCGAACAGGAAAAACACAACGCCCTGTTCGACGCCCGCGCCGTACGTACCGCCTGGCTAAAACTGCAAACAAACGCCGAACCCCATGAAACCGATTGATACTGCCAAACTCCAACTGGCCCACTACCATTGCAGTTTTTTTCTGCCCCTGTACGGCCTCGAAGCAAGCGGTTTCAAACCCAAGCCAGACCAGCGTCACCATTACGGAAACCACCCCTTCGAAACCTGTACCGAAACCGCCGATGCCGAAGCCTGGCACTACTTCAGCCCTGCCTTGCGTAACATCCTGTTCGACCGTCAACGAGCCTCCCGTCCAATCGGCCCCGCCCCCGTGCAGGAATGGCGCCTTCCAGACGAAGATACGGTCTGGTGGATACTGAAACTCGATGATCCGGACGACGCCCGTTCGCTATCACTGCCCATCGACTCAGTAATGCTCTACCGCTATTTCAACGGCATCTACATTCTCAACTGGCGTATCCGCGCCAACACCCCCTTGGAAATGGAACAGGCGCTCCACTTCACCCGCATGGTACGCATACTGTTCCCCAGCTTCAGCGAACAATCCGACGAAGGCAAGATCCAGCCCCAATATCTGATCGACACATCAAATCCTGAAAACGACAAATACCTTGCACAAGCCTTCACAACCGGCTCAAACATCGCGTGGCCAGAAACGATAGGCGAACAAATCTCCCCGATCGTCAAATACCTGCTGAGCTGTTTTGCCACCGATGCCAAGCAACTTGCTGACTACTGGCGAACAACCACCCAATTCTACGACGACCGCCTTTTCGTCAGCGCTGCCTACGGCCTGGCACAGAAAGACATCCCAACCGATGCACTACGCAAGCTCTACAGCCTGGCGTTCCACGTTGATCGCCATCAGGATGGTTTTAATAACATCGGTGGCCACGCCTATAGCCCCGCCGAACTCTATCCCCGGCTCGATGAACAGACCCTATGGCTATGGAAAGAAATCGGCAGCTATTTTGGATACTCGGATGCCGCCAATATCTACCTCGGCAGTGGCGATTTCTTTTTGAACACCCTCGCCCCCAAACACGTCCCTCACATCTATGACCGCATGCTGCTGCAAGCACTGTTCTATCAAGCCACCTTGCGCCAGTTCGATCAGCAACTCACCAATGACACAGCACCATTGCTGGCCACCACCGATCTCGAAACCATCAAGCGCCATCGCGATCACTTCGTCCGTTTCACCAACGTCTACTGGTTCCACAACATGACTGAACAGATGCAGGGCAAGGAAATCTTCCGCCTGCAGCAACAGGCACTGGGCCTGCAAACCCACTACGCCATCATCAAGGATGAACTTGAACGCACCGACGAATTCCTGCGCATCATCGACACACAACGGGCTGACAAGATCAACCGACGCATCACCCGCTGGGGCGGCACCTTCGCCATTATCTCCATCTGGTACACCATTCTCGGCCAACTGCACGACTACTGGACAGACACCACAACCTCGAATCTCTGGGCCTGGCTTGGTCACTGGCTCGATTCGACGGGCAACCACGACAACTGGCTGGGACTGATCCTCGCTGTCGTGGTCATCCCGATCGTTCTGGCGCTTTTCTGGAACCTTTTTCTGCACCGGCGATCATGACAACGGATACCCCCATTGCCAACCTGCTACCGCTGCGAGGCGTCACCATCACCCTGGAATTCATCCAGCCGGCACGGCTGCGCATCTTCCACCACGCTGCGTTGACCGCATTCCTCCGTGGCCTGCTCGATTCTCCGCCCGAATTCAACAACCTGCTGGTCATCGACGCCCCTGAAACCGGGCGAACTCACTATCAGCCCGGCGACCACTACAACTTCACCATAATCGCCTTGCGCGAAGGCGGTCAACTCCTTCAACAAGCACTCGACCGGCTGCGGCGGCTACCATTCAGCGCCCCCCGCAACGACAGCTGGCTGCCACTACGCGACAACCTGCGTTTCGTTCGCGTACGCGATCTCCTCACTGGCCAGCGAGTAGCGCGGGCCGCTGACTGCACACCCTACAGCACCCACTCCCTGCTTGCCGAAACTGCACTCTGGCAAGCCCATCCCAGCCTCCAATGGCGATGGCTCAGCCCTGCACGCCTGTCCCGTCCACCCGAAAACAATGACAAGCCAAAACGCAAACCCTTTCCATACTGCCGCAACGCCACCGACATCGACGGGCAACTCCTGCTACAACGTTGTCATCAAGCCATTATCAACCTGGTCGAGCGCCGCAGCGGTAGTCGACACAAACGTCCACCAGCACCACCGCTACCAAGCAACGACACCATAGCCTTCTGGCTGGACAACCACTACCAGCAGCCAGACGGTCACCGTCGGAAACTCGGCGGCATGGGCGGCAGCCTGACCATTCAACCACCAGCCGACCTTTCAACCATCCATTGGCAAGCCTTGGTATTGGGCCAATACATCGGCATCGGAGAAAACCGGGCCTTCGGCCTCGGCCGTTACCGACTCTACACACCCGACGGTGCCGTCACTGCCCACCGCAGCCTGCCCGCGCATCCGCTGATCCGCTCAGTCACCGCCTGGGACAATCTCACCGCCGCCTATCGCGAAGTCCGGGCACGTGCCGGCGACCGAAACCAGATGCCACGCCTGGGCGACCCATTGACCACCACCGTGCTACAAAACCTCCAACGACAACTGAACCAGGGCCACTACCGCCCCGCAACACTGGAACTGGTGCTCGACCGCAAACAAAACGGTCAACCCCGCGTTCTGGCCATTCCTCGCTGGGAAGACCGCGTCGCACAACGTGCGGTCAGTCGCGTTCTCGCACCAGGACTGGACAATGCCTTCCACCCCGACAGCCATGGCTACCGCAAAGGTCACTCCCGCTTCAGCGCCAGCGATGCCATTCGTCAGGCATACAGCGAAGGCTACCGCTGGCTATTCGAATCAGACATTGAAGACTTCTTCCCCAGCGTGCGCTGGAACCACCTCGAAGCCCGGCTGCGCATGCTCTATGGAGACGACCCGCTGGTAGACCTGATGATGGCCTGGGTCAAAGCGCCCATGACCTGGCAAGGCCGTCGCCTGAAACGCGACCGTGGCCTGCCACAGGGCTCCTCACTCAGCCCATTGTTCGCCAACCTGTTGCTCGACGATTTCGACCGCGACCTCGAAGCAGCCGGTTTCCGCATGATCCGCTACGCCGACGACTTCATCATACTCAGCAAAAACCCGGAACGGGCCCAATCCGCTCAGGAAACCGTGGAACGTTCACTGGCGGAACTCGATTTGACACTCAAGCCCGAAAAAACCGCCGTGCGCCATTTTCGCGACGGCTTTCGCTTTCTCGGCCTGCTGTTCCTCAACGACCTGGTGCTCGAAACCCACACGACATCCACCGCACCACAGGATCCACTGTCGTTACCCCCAGAATGGCTCGCCATGCTCGCAGATCGACCTGCCCGTCAGATCGACAAAACAACACCACTGCCGGAAAAAGCGCCACCAAAATCACCTTCCCCTCCGGCCCCCACCAACACACGCGCCAATGATCACGGCATCACCATCATCGTCAGCGGCGAACCCAGCCTGCTGCAAACCCGCCAGCAACACCTGCTGGTCACCCGTGACGACGAACCCATCATCGACCAACCCTGGAGCGCCATTGGCACCGTCATGCTGTTTGGCCCCCAACACATCACCACACCCGCGCTGCGCGCCGCCATGCGTCATGGCGTCACCGTTCACTTCGCCTCAACCGCCGGACGTTACCAGGGCGCCGCAGCCAACCCCCGCGCAGCCGGCCAGGGCAGCGCATTGTGGTTAAAGCAACTCGACACCTTCGGCAATACCGAAAAGGCCTTGCAAATTGCCGCGGCACTGGTCAAGGCGCGCATACGCCACATGCGGGAAGTACTGCGTCAAGGCAGCGGCGATCACGGCGAAACCCGCCAAGCCATGAAACGGTTGGCAGCCAACATTCCTCGCGCCACCAGCCTCACCGCATTGAACGGACTGGAAGGCAAAGCCACCGCACTCTATTTCGCCAGCCTGCAAACCTGGCTCGACCCCGAATGGGGTTTCGAAGGTCGCCGACGTCGGCCCGCACCCGACCCGTTCAACGCACTGCTCAACCTGGGCTACACCGTACTCTACAACACCACCGACAGCTTGCTGCGAGCTGACGGACTGCTGCCTGAAGCCGGCTGCTATCATCAAGGCATGGGAACCCATGCCGCACTGGCTTCCGACATGATGGAACCATTCCGCCATTTCATCGAACGCACAGCCATCAAAGCACTGAACAGCCGACGGCTGAAACCCGACGACTTCAGCCAACAACATACCCGAGGAACACGTCTGACCGGCCCTGCCGTCAAGCGCTACCTCGCCATGATCGCACAACGGCTCGACAGCCCCATTCGCGCCCTTGGCAATGACAGCGCCGACAATATTCACCAACAACTGCACCGCCAGAATCTCTCACTGATCGCAAGCATTCGCGGCACCGCTGAATTCCAACCATTTCTCCAACGCTGACATGCAATACTATCTTGTCTGCTTCGATATCGAGAATGACCGTTACCGCAACCGCCTGGGAAAACGCCTGCTACAACACGGCCACCGCGTACAACGGTCGGTATTTGAAATCGCCCTCACCAATGACCAGGCCATGCTCCAGCTGCGCCAAAGCATCACCAACCTGCAACAGCAATACGAGGAAACCGGCAACGTGCGATTCTACCGACTGCTCAAACCCTGCCGTGATGCCTCCTTCACCATCGATGGCGAGCCGGTACTCGATTTTCCTGCTTCGATTGTGGTCTGAAAACCACCCAATGCCCCAAAAACCAGCTCGTACCGCCGAATGCTTGAAAATCAACCACTTAAAACTTGTCATCGCACCATCATAGAGGTAAAATAGCCATTCATGAAGTTGCCTCGGAACACCATCGCCGAACACCAGGAAAAACTCCCGGCAAAAGAGTGGCTTGCGAAAGCAGACTTCT
>CAZQXF010000047.1:0-5963 GCA_964596975.1 uncultured Thiotrichales bacterium
CGACGTAGTGTCGACTACGCCTGTGCGGCCCTCGGTCGCGAACGCCAGCCATCACACCACCCTGAGCGGCCTCGCTACGCGACCCGGTGAGAAATCCGGGCTGGGCAACAGTTCTGAAACTGTGAATGCCATCCTGGCTGTTGCGAAGGACTCCCGACTAGGATGGGCGTCCCATCCGACTGGAGTCATCGTGAAAAGCAAAACCATCCTTGTAGCGCTGCTGGGTTGCGTATTGGTGCTGGGAACGCTCGTTGCCAGACCGGATGTCGTTGATCGCATCAAGTCGAAGGTGGGGCTGATGTCTCAGGAAGAGAGGGAGTTGACGCCTTTCTATCAGCGTATCGTCAAATATCATCGTCGCGTCAGCGGTAACGCACCGGCGCAGGCCGTGCATTTTATCGGTGACAGTTTTGTGCAAGGGCTGTGTGTTTCTGCTGTCGTGAACCCGGCTATCAATCTGGGTATTGGTGGTGATACGAGCTTTGGTGTGCTCAAGCGCATATCGCAATACCCATCGTTGCAACGGGCCAGGGCGGTGGTGCTGGCTTTTGGCTTCAACGACTTGTGGTCTCACTCTGATGAAGACATTGTTGCGAATTATCGTCGCGTATTGGCCGCGCTGCCGACGGGTATGCCAGTGTTGATGACGGCCCTGTTCCCGGTCAATGAAAGGGAAGAACCGTCGCTGAAAGGCATGAATGGGCGGATACGGACAATCAATGTGCAGCTCGGGGCGCTATGTGCCGAAACGCCCTACTGTGCATTTGTCGATATTGGTGATCAGCTGCGTGATGCCTCAGGCCAGTTGTCGCAGCGCTATCACGATGGCGATGGCTTGCACCTCAATTCTGCTGGTAACGCCATCTGGATTGCGGCAATCAAACCATTGTTCAATTGAGCTGAATACGTTGTCCCCAGGGCACTGATCCACGACCCTTGACCAGCCAGATCACGGGAAACGCGGGTTCTTGCGCAGGGAAGTGGCCGTGTGCATCGGTGAAATAGACAAGAATATCCGGCTGTTGATCGGCCCGTGCCAGGTGTTCTATCGGTGGTGCGAAGTCGGTGCCGCCACCACCCTTGATGCTTTGCGGCATGGCCAGCTCCTCCCACGGTTCGTAGATCCAGGGACAGCCGCTGGTGAGCGCCGTATCGCAGGCCATAAGAATCACTCTGGAACGAATCTGCGACTTGATGGCGTTGATTTCGGACAGGAATTCCCCGACCTCGCGGTCGTTGACTGACCCGCTTACGTCAATCGCGACGGCGAGGTTCAGCTGGGCACTGCGCAAGCTCGGAAAAATGGCCGGATCACCGCGGCGGTTCGATGGCCGGCTATAGCTGTAGTCGTCACGGGCGATGCTGGTGACGTAACGCGCCAGCAGCATTCGCCAGGGCAGGCTGGGTTGCACCATGAAGTCGATCATGCGAGCCATCGCACCGCCGAGCTTGCCGGCCTGCATGGCCTGTTGCGCTGCACCCACCATGCGTTGCTGCCATTGTGTGCTCAGTGCTTCGATTTCCTGTGGCGACAACGGGTCAGGTTTTGGTGCGCCCTGCTGCGACTGGCTGTCGCTGTCATCACTGCCCTGTGGCGTATCCAGGCTGCCGCCCTGTGCTTCGTCTGTCTGCTCCTGCTGTTGCGACTTGCCGCCTTCTCCCTGTTCGTTGTCCGGCGTAGATTGCTTTGGCTGTGGACTCTTGTTGTCGCTGTCGCCTTCACCCGCACTATCTTGCTGACCGCTGCCTTCGTTCTGGTCGGCATCATAGACATGATGGTCCAGCGGCGTCAGTTCGTCGTGTTCCTCGATGCAGGGGTAGATTTCCTCGGCGGTCATTTCGCGGAATTCTTGCAGCAACAGGGAGCCCGGGGGCGGTTCCAGGCCATCGTCGGCCAGCAAAGGGTTGATGGCGTAGTCGCAAGCCATATCCCAGCGATTCTTTACCCGGTGACCGCGCCGGGCAAAGTGGGATAGCGCACAGTGCAGTGCTTCGTGGGCAAGCACGAACTGCAGCTGGCTGGTATTCAGGGATTCGATGTATTGTGGATTATAGTAGAACTTGCGGGCATCGGTGGCAGTCGTTTTGCACCAACCGGGATCGGCTTTTACCATCGGCAAGCGCAGCACCAGTGCGCCAAGAAATGGCTTGTCGAGAATCAGCCGGGTTCTGGCGGCTTCCAGCCGGGTGTCGATATGGCTGTAATCAGTCACTGTAGATCATGACATCAGCAATCGCGTCGGCCCAGTCGGCGAACTCGGGAATGTCGAAGATGTCATTGCCAATAGCACGTTGCAGATCGGATACCAGCATCACACCCATTTCGCGCTGTGGAAAGCGGTTGGCATAGCGCAGAATATTGCCGGTGATGCTGGCGGCTTCATCACTGTCTTTGACGCGAATGGCATGGCCCACCAGGGTTGATGCAACCGCGTATTGCAGATCGATCTCTTTTGGCGCGTTGACCTCCTCGCCACGCAGGATGGCTTCGATATCCGGCAGTTGATCCAGGCTGGACATGAACGCTGCCAACTCGATACCCGCAGCCGGGCCGACACAGGCTTGCAGCGATCCGGTCAGCAACGAGGGCTGGTCGCCAAATTTCTGTACCGCGCGGTGGGCGAATTCCCAGGAGCGGGGAGAGGGGAAGGCGACCGGGTTGTGTGCCGGGTCGAAGTCGAACAGCATTTCGGGACGGAAGCGCAGAAAACCAATAACGCGATCGTCGATGCCATTTTTGTACGCCCAGGCGACCCAGTCGTCGAGGTTGATATCCACCTCGTAGTGCGAAAAACGGTTGGCCAGTGGTGCAGGCATTGTGTAGGTGACGCCGCGGTCGCCCTGACGATTGCCGGCAGCGAAGATCGCCCAGCCATCGGGTACCTCATACTGGCCGAGGCGGCGGTCGAGAATGAGCTGGTAGGCGGCAGCGGAGACGCTCGGCGGCGCCGAGGTGATCTCGTCGAGAAACAGAATGCCTTCCGGACCGTGGCGTTCCGCGTCAGGCAGCATTGCCGGAACGGCCCATTCGACCAGGTCATCGGAGCGAAACGGGATGCCGCGCAGATCAGAAGGCTCCATCTGCGAGAGCCGGATGTCCTGTAGCGCAACGTCGTGTTTTTCCGCGACCTGACGAATGATGTCGGACTTACCGACGCCCGGTGGCCCCCACAGCATCACCGGTGTGTGGTGACCACTGCGGGTACCGAGAAATTCCTGATCGAGAACAGCGGCGAGTTGGGCTGGGCGCATGTGATTTGTCCGTCAGCGTGGCGTGTCGGTAAATGTCAGGGGAGTCGGGAGCGGCTGATTATCCGGCCGGGTAATCCTCGAAGCCCGCCTTGGCGTACCACTCCTTTGCTTTTTCCAGATCCTTCTCGACCCCATCGCCCTGTTCGTAGATTGAGGCCAATGTGGTGGCTGAGCCGGCGAGGCCCTGTTCTGCGGCCTTTTCAAACCAGTAGATCGCCTTCTCGATGTCCTTGTCGGTGCAGTCGCCTTCCATATACATGAAGCCGATGCCATGCTGCGCCAGTGCATGCCCCTGTTCTGCGGCTTTCTGCATCCATTCGAATGCCAGCTCAGGGCTGGGCACCACGCCGAGACCATTCTGATACATGATGGCCATGCGATGCTGGGCGTCTGCATCGCCTTTCTCGGCATAAGGGCTCAGCAGATGAATCGCCTGGGTGGAGTTGCGTGATTCAAAGGCCGAGAAGCCGCTGGCGAGATCGATATCGGTGGTGCTGGAAGTGTCTGACATAGGGTAAGGTCGTCCGTACGAAATAAATGGATGGTAACTGTTCAGTCGGTAGAAAAATAGAACCGTAACAGCGTGCGGGCATTATACAAAAGGGTCTGGCGTGAACAACGTATCGCCACTGCTTCCGAGGTTTCTGGCGCTATGTGGCAGAAATCCGGGGTACAATCCCCGCTTTCCGAGTAATCGATTTTGTCGCCATGCAGTGCTTCGTCTACCGTAGTCCCCGCAAACCTGAAACCTATCTCTATCTGGCTGAGGAGAATGCGTTTTCCTGTGTGCCTGAAGCGTTGTTGGCGGTATTTGGCCGGCCTGAGTTTTGCTTTGACTTTGAGCTGACCCCGGCGCGGAAGCTGGCGCGTGAAGACGCCGTCGAAGTACTCAACAACATTGAAGCGCGTGGCTTTCATCTGCAGATGGCCGCGGAAAACGGAGAACCCTTCTGATGTACGTGATTGCCAAGCACATCCACCTGACCACCATAGCGCTCTCAATGATGGGGTTTCTGCTGCGCCTGTTTTGGCAGCTGACGGCTTCTCCCTGGGCAGACAAGAAGCTGGTGAAGGTGTTGCCCCACGTCAATGATGCCATTCTGTTGTTCAGCGGAATCTACCTTGCCTGGCTGACGCAGCAATACCCGTGGGTGCATGCCTGGCTGGCGGCCAAGGTGATCGCATTGCTGCTGTACATCTATCTCGGCGCCAAGGCGCTCAAGTCGGCAGAAAATTCGCGCAAACTGGCTTACGGCGCAGCAGCTGTGCTGACATTCGCTTATATGGTGTTGGTCGCCCTCAACAAGTCCCCATTGTTCTTTTGAAGGCTGGTTTTGATTGCCAGTGAGGGTCCCGGGTCTCGGTCCCGGGAAAAGCTCACAACGCCACTTTTCCTGGCAGTGTTTCGCAAAATCGCGTGGCCGCATGCTACAAGGTTCACAATGGTCAGCGTTGCAGATTGGCAATGCCCAGGTTCCCGGGTAGCTTCCTTGAATCATGTGAAACTGGATTAGTGTGGATGCCGCTTTCTGGGTCTTCAAGAGTTGTTTCGATTGTTGTTGCGTTGCTCCTGTGGGGTGGCGCGGCAGGATCGGCTGTGTCCGTTGCCTTGGCTGATGCGTACCTCGATGCCTTGCAGGAGGCGGCGGACGATATCCAGGTTGATCCACTGTCGACTTCCGGACAGGCTGGGGCAGCTGCGGCGACCAAGGCAGAGCGGGAACTGGCGACGCCTGCATCGATCAAAGGGGACATCCCCGGCGGAATGGATCTCGCCGGCTTGTCGAATTTTCTCAAGCAGGGCTATGTTGGTAGCTATGCCTTTTTCAAACGTCTGTCGGCGGAGCAGAAGCAGGCGGTGTTCGACGCCTACCTTGCCCGCCCGGAAATAGCCTACATCCGCAGCCAGATCAAGCAACAGTATTTGCAGCGTTGACCATGTTCATGCCCGGTGTTGATGCCGGCTTTTTGTCTTGCACGGGTTGGAGAAAAGTATGAAGTTCGGAATGAAGTGCAGGTTTTTGCTTCTGGGAGTGTTGGCTATCGTGTCCAATGGCGCGCTGGCATTGGATGTCAAGCTGGATACGAATCGCGACTATGTCGAGACCTTGCACGAAGGGCGGGTCGTCAAGGTGCAGCGTATTCAGGATACCTCGCACAAAGTGACCGGAAGTTTTGCCAGAACTTCCCGCAAATGCCCTCCATTTTGCATTCAGCCAACCCATGTGGATCCCTCCGTTGCCACGGTGTCGGAAGTGGATATCTTCGATTTTCTCGAAAATGATGTGGTGACCGGCACCGGCGTGCTAATCGATGCGCGCCTGCCGTCCTGGCACAAGAAAGGCACGATCCCGGGTTCCGTGAACATTCCGTTTACCGTCTTCGAAGGAGAGAGTGGTGAGCAGGCGCTGGCTGATGCGCTCTATCGTCTGGGCGTACGCAAGCGCGGTGAGACGGGGGCTATCACCCGCATGCTCGAAAGCTGGGGCTTCCTGAACGGGGATCTGAAAAATGACCAGTGGGATTTCAGTCAGGCCAAGAACCTGATCTTGTGGTGCAATGGTCCCTGGTGTGGCCAGTCGCCCCGGGCGATCCGGGCATTGCTGAAACTCGGCTATCCGGCTGATCGTCTCCATTACTATCGCGGCGGCATGCAGCTATGGCAGATTCTTGGACTGACCACGGTTGAGCCGTGATCGCCAGCTGGCGAT
>CAZQXF010000047.1:6063-12813 GCA_964596975.1 uncultured Thiotrichales bacterium
CGCATGCAACCCAGACGACATATCGCACTGCTTATTTTGCTGGCCATGGTAGCCCAGCTATGGGCCATCGCGCCGTCTGCGTTTGCTACCGACCTTGGCACGCAACTGCCCGGTAGCCCAGTCATGTCCGCCCATGACAATTCAGCGGTTGAGCAGCACTGCTGTGAAGACAATGACTTAATGGATGCCTGCCATGCGATGAGTGATTGTCAATGTGACTTGGGTGCTTGCAGCATTCATCCAATGTTGGCGTCGGTTCCGGTTCTCGTTGTGTCACCGACTGCGACTCTGCAAATCAGTCCGCGCACGCCATTGCCTTTGAACTCCCCGCAACATCCCCTCTATCGCCCTCCTATCGTTTGATCCCTCCATTCAACCGTTTTTCGGTTCCCTGATTTAGTTTGAACGCATGCCGAGAATGTTCGGCTTGGACCCCAACTGGTTGCTGTGAACCCGAACGTTTCAGCGGGTGGCGAGATGGTTCGTCAATCGGCTGAGCAATCCGGTGAAAACTGCTGCGAAGCCTGATGACCGCATGGTGCGCCTTACTCAGGGTTCTGTGGCTGTTTTTCGACAACCGCTGATGGATAAGAAGGTATTGGAATGAGACAACGAATGCTTCCCTGGGCCTTGGTCGCCTGCTTGCCGTGGTATGCCTGGGCGGATGACACGCTGCGTCTGCGGCAAGCCCTTGAACAGGCGGCCGAGACAGATCCCTGGTTGAAAGCCAGTGAATATGAGCAACAGACTTTGCAGGAAAAGGCGGTAGCCGCTGGTCAATTGCCAGACCCGAAACTGAACGTTGCGCTGGCCAACCTGCCGGTCGACACGTTCGAGTTTTCCCAGGAACCGATGACGCAGTTCAAAGTCGGCGTGTCCCAGATGTTTCCCCCAGGTGACACGTTGGCGTTGAAGTCGGAGCGACTGCGAACGCTGGCTGAGGTGCAGCCGGTCATGCGTGAGGATCGCCAGGGCCAGGCGGCCCTCCAGGTAACCGTGTTGTGGCTGGATGTCTGGCTCGCGAGAGAGAGCGCTGCGGTGCTTGAGACCAAGCGCAGCTATTTCGAGCAGCTGGTGGATGTCGTCACCTCTACCTACGCCACAGCTGCGGGGCGGGCGCGGCAGCAAGATGTGTTGCGGGCGCAGCTTGAGCTGTCCCGTCTGGACGACCGGCTTGCGCGTCTGCGACAAGCCGAGGAGGCCGCCCGAGGCAAGCTGGCCGAGTGGATCGGCGAACAGGCGCGTTTGCCTTTGCCGCACACACTGCCAGATCTGGCGCCATTGGCAGACTACCGGCAAGTCGACAGGGAACGTTTGCAGGCAATCTGGGTGGCTCATCCAAGTGTGGTGGCGGTCGATCGCAAGATCGAAGCGGCCAAGCAGGCAGTGGAGATTGCGCAACAGAAATATCGCCCGGGTTGGGGGGTGAATGCCAGCTATGGCTACCGTGCCGAGGATGCGCAAGGGCGGGACCGTGCCGACTTCGTCTCTGTTGGTGTGACCGTTGATCTGCCTCTGCGCACTGGAAGCCGTCAGGACCGTGATGTCAAAGCGGCTGTGGCGAGTACCGACGCACTGGGGCAGCAGCGTTTGCTGGTGCTCAGAGCACTTCAGTCCCGTTGGACGAAAACCAGCGAGAATCTGGCGTCTCTGGATGATCGCATTGTCCGCTACCGGCAGAAGATCCTGCCGCAAATGGCTGAGGAGGTGGAAGCGACGCTGACGGCGTATACCAATGACGATGGTGACTTTGCCGATGTCATGCGCGCACGCATTGCGGAGCTGAACGCGGCGATCGAGCTGCTGAAGTTACAGGTCTCCCGTTTGAAAAATATTGCCGAACTCAATTACACCCTCTTGGCCGCGGCCGGGAAAGGAGAACAATCATGAATAAGACTAAAACCATCTTGGCGTTGATATTGGGTGTGGCCGTTGGTGTGGCTGCCACTCGATTTTGGCCAGCTAGTGGTAGTTCTGAGGATGCGGAAGCCTCCAGCGGAGAGAAAAAACCGGTCTACTGGGTTGCGCCCATGGACCCTAACTATCGACGTGACAAGCCCGGAAAATCCCCGATGGGAATGGACCTGATTCCGGTTTATCCCGAGGATCTTGGTGGCGGTGATGATAGCCCGGGAACGGTAAAAATCAGCCCGGATGTGGTCAACAATCTCGGTGTGCGGACTGCGCTGGCGCAGAAGATTCGCTTGATCGACACCATTCGGACGGTAGGGCATGTGGAATATGCCGAGGACCGTCTGGTTCATGTGCATTCACGTGTCAGTGGCTGGGTCGAGAAGCTCTATGTGCGCGCCGAAGGCGACCCGGTCAAGAAAGGTCAGCCGCTGTTTGAAATCTACTCGCCAGAGTTGGTCAATGCTCAGGAGGAATATTTGTTGGCTTTGCAGCGGGATAACAAGGCCTTGATCGACGCGGCGCGTGAACGCCTGAAGGCGCTTGAGCTGCCAAGGTCGACGATTCGCAAGCTCAAGAAGACCCGCAAGGTCTCACAGAGAATCACCATACCCGCACCAGCCAAGGGCGTTGTGCTCAAGCTGCCCATTCGTCAGGGGTTCTACGTCAAGCCAGCCACGACCATGATGTCGATCGGTTCTCTGGACGAGGTCTGGGTGCAAACGGAGGTAAATCAGCGGCAGGCCGATCTGGTCCGAGCCGGTGACAAGGTGATCGTGGAAACCGACTTTCTGCCCGGTGAGCGTTTCGAAGGTGTGGTGGACTACGTTTACCCCGCGTTGAATGCGAAAACGCGCACTTTGTCGGTTCGGATTCGCCTGGCCAACCTGGGGAATCGCTTGAAGCCCAATATGTATGCCGATGTACGCATCAAGCCACAGGCAAGCAGCAAGGAAACCCTGGCCGTCCCCCGTGAAGCCGTGATTCGCACCGGCAGCATGGATCGGGTGGTCCTGGCGCTGGGTGATGGCAGGTTCAAGTCGATCAAAGTGCGGCTCGGTCGGGTCAATATGGACTGGGCCGAGATACTGGAGGGTCTGGCACCAGAGGATCGTGTCGTCACGTCGGCGCAGTTCCTGCTGGATTCTGAATCCAGCGTCAGTTCGGACTTTGTGCGCATGAGCCACAGTGAGCAGGAAGCTGATGTGCCCGAAGCGGTGTGGGTGGAAGCAAAAGTGGTCTCGGTCATGGCCGACCACGGCATGTTGACGCTCAGGCATCAGGCCATACCGGAATGGGAGTGGCCGGAGATGGTCATGGATTTCAGTACCGCCGATGGTGTCGATCTGTCAGGCGTTGAAAAAGACATGACCGTCCATGTTCAGATTCGCAAGGAGGGGGACGAGTACCCTGTCGTCGCAGTGCATATGCCAGGTGAAGGTGACGAGAGCGACGGCATCATGGACAAGGCCACGACCGACGCGACGGTCAAGGCTGTGATGCCAGACCATCGCATGTTGACGCTGGATCATGATCCCATCGCTGCCTGGGGCTGGCCGGCGATGAAAATGGATTTTCTCGTGAGTGAGGGGGTGGAGATCGACCGTCTGAAGGTGGGTGATCGTATCCGTATCGAGGTGGGCAAGACCACTGATGGCCATACGCCCATTGTCGGTATTGAGAAGCTGGCCGGGGAGGATGGGAAATGATTGCCGCACTCATACGCTGGTCGGTGCGGAACCGTTTCTTCGTGCTGCTGGCTACTTTTATGCTGGTCGCGATTGGTTTGTATTCGGCCAGGCAAACGCCGGTCGATGCACTGCCTGATCTGTCGGATGTGCAGGTGATCATCAAGACCACCTATCCGGGACAGGCGCCGCAGGTGGTGGAGGATCAGGTGACCTATCCACTGACCACAGCCATGCTCTCAGTCCCGGGTGCGGTGACCGTTCGTGGCTACTCCTTCTTCGGTGATTCGTATGTCTACGTGATCTTCGATGAGAAAACCGACCTTTACTGGGCGCGAAGTCGAGTGCTGGAGTACTTGAGTCAAGTCCAACCCACCTTGCCGGCGACGGCGCGCTCCCAGCTGGGGCCGGACGCCACCGGTGTCGGCTGGGTGTATATTTATGCCCTGGCGGATCGTAGCGGCAAGCATGACATTGCCCAGCTGCGTAGCCTGCAAGACTGGTTTCTGAAATACGAACTGCAAACCGTACCGGGAGTGTCCGAAGTGGCGGCGATCGGTGGCATGGTGCGTCAATATCAGGTGCAAGTGGACCCGGAGAAGCTGCGCGCCTTTGGCATTCCCTTGGCGCATATACGCACCGCCATTCAGCAGGGTAACCAGGAAACGGGTGCCTCAGTCGTGGAAATGGCTGAGGCTGAATACATGATCCGCACCACGGGCTATATCGATAGTCTTGAGGATCTGGCGCAAATACCCTTGGGGATGAACGACAGCGGAACCCCGATTCTGCTGGAGGATGTCGCCGAGATCACCCTGGGCCCGCAAATGCGTCGTGGCATCGGTGAGTTGAATGGGGAGGGTGAGACCGTCGGCGGCATTGTCGTGATGCGCTTCGGAGAGAATGCCCAGGAAATCATCGATGGCGTCAAGGCCAAGCTGGAGCAGTTGAAATACGGTCTTCCCGAAGGCGTTGAAATCGTGCCAGTGTATGATCGTTCCGCGCTGATAGGCCGGGCGGTGGAAAACCTCTGGCACAAGCTGTTGGAAGAGTTTGTTGTCGTGGCGCTGGTCTGCGTGGTGTTTCTTTTCCACATCCGCTCGTCGCTGGTGGCGATCGTCAGCCTGCCCGTGGGAATCTTGACGGCGTTCATCATCATGCATGCCCAAGGGATCAATGCCAATATCATGTCATTAGGCGGCATTGCCATCGCCATCGGCGCGATGATCGACGGGGCCATCGTGATGATCGAAAACATGCACAAGCACATGGAAAAGACCCCGTTGACGCCTGAAAACCGCTGGGAGGTCGTGGCGCGGTCTGCGTCGGAGGTCGGCCCGGCGTTGTTTTTCAGCCTGTTGATCATTACCGTCAGCTTCGTGCCGGTTTTTACGCTGGAAGCCCAGGAAGGGCGCATGTTCTCGCCTTTGGCGTTTACCAAGACCTATGCAATGGCGGCCTCGGCGGCGCTGGCCGTTACCCTGGTGCCGGTGCTGATGGGGTATTTCATTCGTGGCAAGGTCTTGCCCGAGCACAAGAATCCGGTCAACCGGCTATTGACCGCCATGTATCTGCCCAGCCTGAGAACGGTGCTCCGTTTCCCCTGGACGGTTGTGGTGCTGGCTGGTGTGCTCACTGTTGCAGGTTTCTGGCCAGTGATCGCTGGCAAGATTGGCAGCGAATTCATCCCGCCTCTGGATGAAGGTGACCTCATGTATATGCCTACGACCTATCCGGGAATATCCATTGGCAAGGCACGAGAAATTCTGCAGCAGACCGACAAGCTCATTGCGACGGTTCCTGAGGTCAAGACGGTGTTCGGAAAGATCGGGCGGGCCGAGACGGCAACCGACCCTGCACCATTGACCATGATTGAAACCTTTATCCAATTGCGTCCTCAGGAGGAATGGCGCCCTGGCATGACCACAGAGAAATTGAAGCAGGAGCTGGATGCCCTGGTGAAGCTTCCGGGGTTGACCAATGCCTGGGTGATGCCGATCAAAACGCGCATCGACATGTTGGCCACGGGCATCAAGACGCCGGTGGGTATCAAGATTGGTGGGCCGGATCTCGCCGTGATCCAGGAACTCGGCAAAGATCTGGAAAGAATACTCAAGCCAGTCAAGGGTACCGCGTCGGTCTATTCGGAGCGGGTGGCTGGGGGCCGATACATCAAGGTCGATATTCAGCGTGGCAAGGCGGCGCGTTATGGCCTGAATATCCGTGATGTTCAGTCCATCGTTGCGGCTGCGGTCGGGGGCATGAATGTCACCCAGACGGTTGAAGGTTTGGAACGATACCCTGTCAATCTGCGCTATCCGCAAGACTACCGCAGCTCACCAGAACAGTTGGCGCAACTGCCGTTGGTCACACCCATGGGGCAGCAGATTTCACTGGGTGATGTTGCCAATATCTTTGTTGAAGACGGTCCACCCGGCATCAAGAGCGAAAATGCCCGCCCCAATGGCTGGGTATTGGTGGATATAGACGGTGTTGATCTTGGTTCTTATGTGGCTGAGGCCCAGCGCGTGGTCAACGAGCAACTTAAACTGCCAGTTGGCTATTCACTCAACTGGTCAGGCCAGTATGAATACATGCAGCGAGCAAAGGAGAAATTGACCTATGTGGTGCCATTGACACTGCTGATCATTGTCGTGCTGCTGTACATCAACTTCCGCAACTTCATTCAGGTCATGATCATCATGGGAACGTTGCCCTTGGCCATGATCGGAAGTATCTGGCTAATGTATCTCGAGGGTTTCAACTTCTCGGTTGCTGTGGGGGTAGGCTTTATTGCGCTGGCAGGCGTGGCGGTCGAAATCGGCGTGATCATGTTGGTTTATCTCAACCAGGCTTGGAATCAGGTCAGGGATGACCGGCGGCAAAGTGGTGCGGCGCTCACCTTGAGTGACTTGCGAGCCGCCGTGATGGAAGGGGCTGGCATGCGGGTACGCCCCGTGATGATGACCGCAGCAGCCATTATCGTCGGTTTGTTACCCATACTATATGGTACTGGGACAGGATCAGAAGTCATGAGCCGTATTGCTGCGCCCATGGTGGGTGGCATGGTGACGGCGGTCCTGCTCACCTTGCTGGTTTTGCCAGTCGTTTATTTCGTCTGGCAGCGATGGCAGCACAAGCTCAGGTAGTG
>CAZQXF010000048.1:0-12753 GCA_964596975.1 uncultured Thiotrichales bacterium
GCAAATGCTCGAAATCCTGCAAAGCAAGTTGCATCGCCGTGGTATCGACATTGCCTGTCTCGACGTGGGAGATTCACAGCCGAAGGGCAAAATGCGGACTCAGCCGGTCACGCTGCGCCAGGGAATCGATAGCGACACGGCAAAAAAGATCGTCAAGCTGATCAAAGAACAGAAAATGAAAGTCCAGGCCGCCATTCAGGGCGACAAGCTACGGGTCACCGGCAAGAAACGTGACGATTTGCAACGTGTGATAGCACTGCTGAAGGAGCAGGATTTTGGGTTACCGTTGCAGTTCAATAATTTCAGAGATTGAGCGGGTTTCCAGCGTGCTGGGAAATGACAACTGAAAAAGGAAAAACATGAAATTGAAAAATATCGCTTGGAAATCATTGCTGGCTGTTGTTGTGGCCGGTGCCATCCTGAATACCACGCAGGCGGAAAGCCTGATGGAAACCAACGAGAAGGCGGGCAAGGCTTTTCTGGAGAAGAATCGCCATGCCGATGGTGTTCAGGTGACTGACAGTGGGCTGCAATACAAGGTGATTCGTGAGGGAACGGGAAAGCGTCCAGGGCCGACTTCGAAGGTGACTGTCAATTATGAGGGTCGGCACCTCAATGGCGAGGTGTTCGATAGCTCTTACAAGCGGCACAAGCCGATTACATTTGGTTTGAACCGCGTTATCAAGGGCTGGACTGAAGGCTTGCAGTTGATGAAGGAAGGCGCGAAGTATCAGCTCTTTATCCCGCCGGAGCTGGGCTATGGTCACCGAGGAGCAGGTGCGGCGATCGGGCCGAGTGAGACGTTGATCTTCGATGTCGAGTTGTTGAAGGTCGAGTAATCAGCTGCGCCTGCGATGCCGGTTAACGGCATCGCAGGCGAGTTCGTCCTATTCGCCTGAGAGTCGCTGCTTGAGAAAATCGACGATCTCGTCGATGGCGATATTGCTGGCGTCTTCGCTGTTGCGGCGTGACTTGTATTCGACGATGCCTTCATCGAGCCCGCGTTCACTGAAGACCACGCGATGCGGAATGCCGATCAGTTCCAGGTCGGCGAACATCACGCCAGGCCGGATCTTGCGGTCGTCGAGCAGGACATTGATCCCTGCATCCTGCATGTCCTGATAGAGTTTTTCCACCGCATCACGCAGGCGTTGCGATTTGTGCAGATTGATCGGGGCGAGGGCGACGGTGAACGGCGCAATCGCTTCCGGCCAGATAATGCCATGTTCGTCGTGATTCTGTTCGATGGCAGCGGCGACGATGCGGGTGATGCCGATGCCATAGCAGCCCATTTCGAGTACCGCGGCCTTGCCGTTTTCGTCCAGCACCTTGACGTCCATCGCTTCGCTGTAGGTGGTGCCGAGCTGGAAGATGTGGCCAACTTCGATACCACGAACGATCTTGATGTTGCCTTTGCCGTCGGGGCTGGGGTCGCCTGCCACAATGTTGCGAATATCGACGGTGGTGGGCGCAGGCAGATCGCGCTCGAAATTGACGCCGGTCAGATGAAATCCTTCACGGTTGGCGCCACAGACGAAATCATTCAGGCCCAGTACCGCAAAGTCGGCGAACATCGGCAAGTCGAGCCCGACCGGGCCAATCGAGCCAGGTTTGCTGCCGGTGGCTTTGAGCACATCGGTTTCACTGGCGAACTCCAGCGGCTGTTGCACGCCGGGGAGTTTCTCGGCCTTCACAGCATTGAGTTCATGATCGCCGCGCAGCAGTAGCGCAATGAAGGGTTGCTCCTCGCTGTCGCCCCGGACGATGAGTGTCTTGACGATGCGCTCGGCTGGCATGCTCAGGGTTTTGCTGACTTCCTCGATGCTTTCTGCGCCGGGTGTCGCGACTTCGGTCATCGTCTGGGTTGCGTCGCTGGCTGGAGGGACTGGCTGGGTGGGTGCCAGTTCGATATTGGCGGCGTAATCGCTGCCATCGGAGAATGCGATGGCGTCTTCGCCAGCATCGGCCAGCACATGGAATTCATGGGAAGCATTGCCGCCGATGGAACCGGTATCGGCAGCCACGGCGCGAAACTCCAGTCCCATTCTTGTGAAGATGCGGCTGTAGCAGTCGTACATGGCCCGATAGGTTTGCTGCAGCGAGTCCTTGCCGATGTGGAAGGAGTAGGCGTCCTTCATGATGAACTCTCGCGAGCGCATCACGCCGAAGCGGGGCCGGATCTCATCGCGGAATTTGGTCTGGATCTGGTAATAGTTGACCGGCAGCTGCTTGTAACTGCGGATCTCCTTGCGGGCATAGTCGGTGATGACTTCTTCATGGGTCGGGCCGAGGCAGAATTCGCGCTCGTGCCGGTCATGCATGCGCAGCAGTTCGGGGCCGTATTTTTCCCAGCGGCCTGACTCTTGCCAGAGTTCGGCGGGTTGGACGACGGGCATCAGCAATTCGACTGCGCCGCTGCCATCCATCTCCTCGCGCACGATGCGTTCGACGTTGCGCAGTACCTTCAGTCCGAGGGGTTTCCAGATATAGAGCCCGGCTGCCAGGCGGCGGATGAGACCGGCGCGGAGCATCAGCTTGTGGCTGATGATCTCGGCGTCGGCAGGGGTTTCCTTCAGCGTGGAAAGGGGGAAACGGGAAACGCGCATGGTGATGACTGCTCCGCAGATAATGGAGCGCCATTCTGTCTCAGAAGGTGGTGGAATTCCAGCCCCACATATGGCGTGCTGGATTACTGAATTCGATATAGGTGCGTGCGGCGGGAACGTCCAGGTGCCGGGTGACCAGATCGCAGAGTGTCGCTGAAAACTCGGCGGTTCTTTGTTCCGGCAGGCCGAGGCTTTTCAGCTCGATAAAGGCGAGCGGTGCCGTGGTGCCGGCGAACAGCATTTCGGGATTGTGCCGCATGGTTACCATGACGTAGTTTTCGGGTTTTCCCAGCATTGTCGCGACAGTGCTGGAAAGTGCGCTCAGCATGTCGTTTGGATCGCTGAGTTCGACGTTGGTTTCTATCTTGAGCAGGGGCATGACTGGGTGCCTCGATGTGCTTACTTACACATCTTATCAATACTCTCGCTATATTGCTGCATGCGTGCTTTACGCTCTTCAGGCGTCAATACCCGAGGCTGGTCATTGTCACCGTTACGAATGCGGATGCGGGTATTCTGCTGCAGGATGTGAAGATTGTTGCGCAGCGCATCGCAGGCTTCCTGTTGTTGTTTGCGGTGTGCCGCTTCGGCTTTGGCCAAGGCCTCCGGATCGGCCTGCTCGGGGACAAGGACGTTGTATTGTTTGTCGCTGTCCTCCTTGGTTTCTGGATGGCTTTTTCCCGTGGCTGCGGGCTTCTCTTGCCGGGTAGACTGATCGCCTTTGCCGGAGACTTCGAGTATCGTGATATTGCTGCCGGTGGGTGGCACTTGGCTATAGTGTATTCCTCCATTGGCATCCGCCCATTTGTAGGTGGTAGCCAGGAGCGTTCCTGATTGCCCCGCGGTGAACAGAGCCAGTATCAGGGTCGTGATGATACGTTTGTTGTTCATCTGAGCCGTCCGGTCTGATAGTGGAAACCCTTGCATTTTAGTGGGCGAGGGGGGCTGCATGTCAGTACCATGCCCGCATATTAGAGGATGCAAATCCTGGCAGGCGATGGAATGCCGACAAATTCACGATTTTTGATGATTACCTGGCGGGATCGCAGGGAATATTAGCGATTGCTGATATTCCCTGATACTATCCGCGAAATTTTAAGATGTGAGGGAAAGCAATGCGTAACTATCTGATAGTGTGTCTGACGCTGCTGGCGGCGCCGCTGCTGGCGGATTCCGGCACGACCGACGAAACAACCACATTGCCTTTCGACACGACGGCGGCCGCCGTTGAAAAGGTGGACTACGAGCGTGTTCTCAACGGGACCGTCGATGCAGTCAACGAAACGACGGTTTCAGCCGAGACTTCCGGCACCATCACCGAGATTTACTACGACGTCGACGACTACGTCAAACAGGGCGATGTCATTCTTCGTATCAAGGCGACCAAGCAGAAGGCGGGGCTCAAGGCCGCCAATGCCGCAGTTGCCGAGGCGCGGGCGCGATTGAGTGAAGCTCGTCAGGAATACAAGCGGGTCAAGGATGTGTTCGAGCGCAAGCTGGTCTCGAAGTCGGATCTCGATCGCGCCACGGCGAGTCTGCGCTCCGCCGAGGCGCGCCTCGACGCGGCGCTGGCGGCACGCGCCAAGGCGCGGGAGCAGACCGAGAATACCGTTGTGCGCGCACCCTACAGCGGCATCGTCAAAGTGCGTCATGTGCATCTCGGTGAGTTCGTGAACGTGGGGCAGCCGTTGATGACCGGGGTTTCGCTTGAAAAGCTCCGGGTCAACGTGAATGTGCCACAAGGCCTGATCAACAAGATCCGCAAGCTGAAGAAGGCGCGGGTGTTGATCGAAGGGGATCATCACGGCATTCCCGTTGAGAATCTGACCTTCTTCCCGTATGCCGATCCGGTTACCAATACGTTCAAAGTGCGGGCGAATCTCGCCGAAGGTGTCGAGGGTCTGTTTCCCGGCATGTTCGTCAAAGTGGCATTTATCGTTGGCGAGAAGAAGCAGCTGGTGGTGCCTGAGCAGGCGGTCGTCTATCGAGGCGAGGTCACCGGCGTCTACGTTGTTGATGACAACGGCCGTGTCGCGTTGCGCCAGATTCGAGCGGGTAAAACCACTCGGGATGGCAAGATCGTGGTGCTGGCGGGGTTGAGTGAAGGCGAACGCGTGGCACTGGACCCAGTAGCAGCTGCCATATATCTGAAGCAGCAGCTTGGCAAGGAGGCGAAGCAGCATGACTGATTCAGCGATGGGTATCTCCGGCCGCATCGCAGCGAAATTCCAGAACAATGCCATCACGCCGTTGCTGGCGCTGGTGGGGCTGTTGCTGGGGCTGTTCGCGGTCATGGTTACGCCGCGGGAGGAAGAACCGCAGATCAATGTCACCTTTGCCAACGTTTTGATCCCGTTTCCCGGCGCCACGGCGTCGGAAGTGGAGCATCTGGTGGCGGGGCCGGCCGAGCAGGTCTTGTCTGAGATCTCGGGCATCAAACATGTCTATTCGTCCTCTTATCCAGGACGCGCCATTCTCACGGTCCAGTTCAAGGTGGGTGAAAATCGCACCGATGCGCTGGTGCGGTTGTACAACAAGATCGCCTCGAATATCGACTGGTTGCCGCCTGGCTTGGGCGTGCTGCAGCCGATCATCAAGCCGAAGGGCATTGATGACGTGCCGATCGTGACGGCGACGCTGTGGACCGATGACCAGAGCAAGAGCGCCTATGATCTGTTACAGGTGGCGCACGCGATCGAGACGGAGCTGAAGCGGGTTCCTGGTACCCGTCAGATCTATACCATCGGGGGCGCACCGCAGGTGGTATCGGTGCGGCTCGATCCGCAGAAGCTGGCTGGCTACAGTCTGGCAATCGAAGACATTGCTGCATCCTTGCGCGCAGCCAACAGTTCGCGTGACGCTGTGAACATCGTTGCCGATAACGAAGAGATCCAGGTTCAGGCTGGTGCTTTTCTGACCAAGGTTGAAGAGGTCGGTAGCCTGGTGGTTGGCGTATTCAATGGTAAGCCGGTCTATCTGGAAGAGGTGGCCGAGGTTCGCCGTGGCCCCGATCAGCCAAGCCAGTATGTTGCCTACAGCGAAAAGGCTGTGGTCAGTAACACACCGGCGGTGACGATTGCGGTGGCAAAGCAGCCGGGCACGAATGCTGTCGATATCGCCAACAAGGTGATCGAACGTTTCGAACAGCTCGATGGCGTTTTCATTCCTGATGGTGTCAATGTCGAGATCACGCGTAACTATGGTGCGACGGCAGAGGCCAAGGCGGACAAGCTGATTCACAAGCTGTTGTTTGCCACGGCGTCGGTCGTGTTGCTGGTGTGGTTGACGATGGGCTGGCGTGAGGCCGGCATTGTTGGCGTGGCGGTGATCATTACGCTGATGATCACGTTGTTTGCATCCTGGGCCTATGGGTTCACATTGAACCGCGTGTCGCTGTTCGCACTGATCTTCTCTATCGGTATCCTGGTCGATGATGCGATCGTGGTGGTGGAGAACATCCACCGGCATCTGAGCATGGGCGGCAAGAAGATTCTCGACGTTATTCCGGCCGCCGTCGATGAGGTTGGCGGGCCGACGATTCTGGCAACTTTTACCGTCATTGCCGCATTGATGCCGATGGCCTTCGTCTCCGGACTGATGGGGCCGTACATGAGCCCGATTCCGATCAACGCCAGCATGGGCATGCTGATCTCTCTGGTGGTGGCGTACGTCGTCACGCCATGGCTGACCTACAAGGTGCTGCGCAAAGTGGATTTCAGTCAGCACCATGGCGAGGCTATTCCTGGCTGGCTCACCGCCTTGTTCGACAAGGGTGTCGGTGTCTTCCTCAACGGTGACAAGGGCAAGACCAAGCGGCGTAGCCTGTTCGCCGTGATCATGATCCTGATCGCGCTGTCGGTGTCCTTGGCGGTGTTCAAGGTGGTGGTATTGAAAATGCTGCCATTCGACAACAAGTCGGAATTTCAAGTGGTCGTCAATATGCCCGAAGGCACGACACTGGAGCAGACCAAGCGGGTTCTCGATGATCTGGCTGGCTATCTGGAGACGGTGCCGGAAGTTGAAAACCTTCAGGTCTATGCGGGCACCTCGGCGCCAATCAACTTCAATGGCCTGGTGCGTCAATACTACCTGCGCAAGGGTTCCTACCTTGGTGACATCCAGGTAAACCTCGTGGACAAGCATCATCGTGATCGCAAGAGTCATGACATTGCGCTGTCGGTGCGGGCTCCGTTGCAGGAAATCGCGAAGAAACACAATGCCATCGTGAAGCTGGCCGAGGTGCCACCGGGTCCACCCGTACTGGCACCGATCGTGGCCGAGATCTATGGTCTGGACTATGAAGGTCAGATCAAAGTCTCCGAGGCGCTGGCGGACGTGTTCGCCAACACGCCGGACATCGTCGATATCGACGACAGCGTGGAATACCCGCAAAAGCGCTACGTTTTGCATGTCGATCGTGAGAAGGCGGCGCTGCTCGGACTCAATCAGCATCAGGTGTCGAGTGCAGTCAATACCGTGTTGGGTGGCAGCGCACCGACCTATCTGCATGGTCACAATGTGAAGTACGCGATTCCGGTCAAGATGGAATTTTCCGAAGCTGACAAGGCGGACATCGAATCACTGCTCGATCTGCGCATTCGCAGCAAATCCGGGCAGTTGGTGCCGATGTCGGAAATCGTCAGTATCGAGCAAACAACCCGCGAGCATGCGATTCACCACAAGGATCTGCTGCCCGTGGTTTATCTGATGGGCGACATGGTGGGAGATCTCGACAGTCCGTTGTATGGCATGTTCGAAATTTCCTTCGCACTCAACGATACCGATCTGGCCGGTGAGGGCGTGATAGAGCAATACTTTATCAACCCGCCTGCGAATCCCTACACGTACAGCATCAAGTGGGATGGTGAGTGGACGGTCACCTACGAGACCTTCCGTGATATGGGCATCGCCTATGCTTTCGGGATGGTCATGATCTATCTTCTGGTGGTTGCCCAGTTTCGCTCTTACGCGGTGCCGTTGGTGATCATGGCACCGATTCCACTGACAATCATCGGTGTCATGCCTGGTCATGCGCTGCTCGGCGCCAAGTTCACTGCCACCTCGATGATTGGCATGATCGCGTTGGCCGGTATTATCGTGCGCAATTCGATCCTGCTGGTCGATTTCATCAATGAGCAGGTACGTGGTGGCATGGATCTGCAGCAAGCAGTCATCAGGGCTGGTGCGGTTAGGGCCAAGCCCATTGTTTTGACAGGCCTGGCTGCAATGATTGGTGCGACGTTCATTCTCAATGATCCGATCTTCAGTGGCCTTGCCATTGCGCTGATCTTTGGCTTGCTGGTATCGACGCTCCTGACGCTGGTGGTCATTCCGGTGTTGTATTACGCCTATGTCTACAAGCGAGTCGACAAGGTAATCCTGGCGGCTGACTGATCAACCCGTTACAGCACTGGCCGTCGGCCAGTGCTGTTGTATTGCTCGAGATCTTGCGGCGTCATATTTTCCATATGTTAGACGCTGTTTATATAAAGCGCGTTATCTACTACAATAAATCCCTTTTATGGCTGACCCGCATTTCTTCCCGGGTCGGGCATTGGACGATCTGCTGCGGGTAACAGGAGAGAGGGATGGCAGACAGAAGGCTTCAGGTGTTTCAAACGGTTGCCAAGTATCTGAGCTTCACGAAGGCTGCTGAGGTGCTGCACATGACGCAGCCAGCCGTGACGTTTCAGGTTCGCCAACTGGAAGAGCACTTCAATACACGGCTATTCGATCGCACCCACAATCGCGTGACGCTGACCACGGCAGGTGAAGCGGTATATGTCTATGCCAAGCGGATTTTCGAGCAATACGAGGAGATGGAAAACAGTGTGCGCGAGATCACCGGCGAGGTCAGTGGCTTGCTCACGATTGGCGCCAGTACCACGGTGGCCGAGTACATGCTGCCGGCGTTGCTGGGCAAGTTCAAGGCGGTGTTTCCGGATATTCGTCTGAGTCTGAAGGTGTCCAATACCGAAAGCGTCGTGGCAATGGTGGAGGACAATGTCATCGACCTGGCCGTCGTCGAGGCGCCGGTCAGCAACAAACATCTGCTGGTCGAAGTCTGCGATGTCGATGCCTTGGTCGTGGTGGCGCACCCTGATCACGAGGCTGCCAAGCTCAAGAGCCTGACCGCAGCGCAATTGATCGAATTTCCCTACATTTGCCGTGAGGAAGGTTCCGGCACTCGCGACGTCATCAAGGACTACATGGCACAAAGCAAGCTCAATTCGGACAGTCTCAACGTTTGCCTGGAGCTTGGCAGCCCCGAATCCATCAAGGGTGCCGTGGAGGCGGGCATGGGAATCGCGATTTTGTCGAAGGTGACGATTGCAAAGGAGCTGGCGCTGGGTACGCTGGTGGCGATTCCGCTCGACCCGCCGCTGGAACGGCCGTTCTCTTTTGTTCGTCAGCGGCAGAAGTTCCGCCAGACAGCCACCGAGAAGCTGCTCGATTTTGCCCATGAGTATTGCAAGCAGAACAGGCACCCCACGGCGTGAGCAGGCATGACTGATATGCGTGAATCGTTATTGGCGTCGTTCGATCGCCTGGATGAGCAAGGGCGGCAATCCCTGCTGGACTATGCTGCTTTTCTGCTGCAACGGCATGCCGCCCCCGCGTCAGAGCCGGGCGTGCCCGAGCCCGAGCTGTTGCCGAGGCCTGAGGGCGAGAGCGTGGTGAAGGCCATCAAGCGACTGTCGAGCAGCTACTTCATGCTGGATCGTTCATCCATTTTTCACCAGACTTCTGCGCTGATGTCGGAACATATCCTGCAGGGGCGTCCTGCCGACGAAGTGATCGACGACCTCGAGCAGTTGTTCGCACGTGAATATCAGAAGTTGACCGAAACCCAATAACAACACCAATCGATGATCAGTTTCCTTCAGTCCTGGTATCAGCGACACTTCTCCGATCCACAGGTTGCATTGCTGGCCGTCCTGCTGCTGACGGGATTTGCGATCATGTTCTTTGCCGGTCAGATCCTGGCACCGTTGCTGGCGGCGATTGTGATTGCCTATTTGCTCGATGGGGCAGTGGTTTGGGCAGAAAATCGCCATATGCCGCGCTGGCTGGGGGCGACGCTGGTGTTCCTGGTGTTTGTTGGCGTGATGTTGGCGATCCTGATCTGGCTGGTGCCGCTGCTGTTCAAGCAGGCGACGCAGTTTTTTACCGAAGTGCCGAATATGGCCAACAAGGGCCAGCAGTTGCTGATGCAGCTACCAGAGCGTTATCCGACGATCATTACCGAGGATGATGTCGTGGCGGTCATCAGCCAGATTCGCTCCGAACTCGCCAACGTCGGGCAGACGGTGTTGTCAGTATCGGTCGCGTCTGTCATCAACCTGATCACCGTGCTGGTCTATATGGTGCTGGTACCTGTGCTGATTTTCTTCCTGCTCAAAGACAAGCCGAAACTGCTGCGCTGGATCACTGGCTTTCTGCCGCACGATCGCCAGTTGGCGTTGCAAGTGTGGCAGGAGATGAACGCGAAGATCGCCAGCTATGCGCGCGGCAAGCTGCTGGAAATCATTATTGTCTGGTTTGTCAGCTACATCACCTTTCTCGTTCTCGATCTCAACTATGCATTGCTGTTGAGTTTTATTGTCGGGATTTCCGTGATTGTGCCGTACGTTGGCGCCGCCGTCGTGACTGTACCCATCGCGATGATTGCCTATTTCCAGTGGGGCATCAGCCCGCCATTCGGCTGGGTACTGCTCGCCTACGCGATCATCCAGTTCCTCGATGGAAACGTGCTGGTGCCATTGCTGTTTTCCGAAGTCGTCAATCTCCACCCCATCGCAATTATTGCCGCGGTGCTGCTGTTTGGTGGGCTATGGGGGTTATGGGGTGTGTTCTTTGCGATTCCGCTGGCTACGCTGGTGCAGGCGGTGATCAATGCCTGGCCGAAAAAAGAGGATCCGTTCGAGGATTCAGCGACCAGCACCAGTGAGGCGTCCGAGCTGTAGCAGCGCCGCTCAAACCTGTTTCTCAATCTCCTCCATTTCCTGCAGCAGGTTCAGATACGCCTGGTATCGACGTTGCAGTACCGTTCCGTCGGCCACTGCGGCCTTGACGGCGCAATTGGGTTCGCGAACATGCAGGCAGTTGTGGAAGCGGCAGTGTTGGCGCAATGCGTCAATTTCACGAAAGCCTTTTTGTACTTCGGCAGGCGGGATTGGTGGTGGTGTAAAGTCACGAATCCCGGGTGAATCGATCAGTTCACCGCCACCGGGCAGATGGTAGAGGCGTGCATTGCTGGTGGTGTGCTGGCCGAAGCCGGTGGTTTCCGACAGGGTCTGGGTCAGAATCCCGGCCTCGGGAATCAGCAGATTCGTCAGCGAAGACTTGCCGACGCCGGATTGTCCCACCAGTACATTGGTCTTGTCTTGCAGCCGTTCGCGCAGTGGCTCCAGGCTCTCGGGTTGTTTGATCGAGGTGTCGAGTACGCTGTAACCGATGTCTCTGTAGTCCTGATAGATCCGGGAGATCGCGTCAGGGCAGGGTTGATCCTTTTTGTGGTGCAACAGGATGGCGTCGATTTCCATGACCGCAGCCATGACGAAAAGCTGATCAATCATTGACCAGTCGGGCGCTGGTTCCACGGCGCTGGGAATGATGATCTGGTCGATATTGGCTGCGATGGTGCGTGCTGTTCCGCGGAAGTAGCTGCGGGTCAGACTGTTGTGCCTGGGTAGCATCTTGGTAATGACGATGTCATCGCCATTTTTCTGCCAGACGACGTAGTCGCCGCAGACGAGATCCTGCAATTTGCGTCGGCTGGTGGCGCGGACGATGCTGCCGTCAGGCAGCTCGATCAATGCCTCGGCGCCGTAACGACTGATGACTCGGCCTTCACCCTTCGTCATCGTGTCGAGGCCTGAATGCTTTGGGTCATGTGCGTCGTTTGGCCTTGCTGCTGTGTTTGCAGCCGTGCAATGCGGATCGCCGCCGGTGGATGGGAATCGTAGAAAATCGAATGCAGCCAGTCGGGTGTCAGCGTACTGGCGTTATCGCGGTACATCTTGACCAATGCCGTGATCAGCGCATTGGCACCTGCTTGTGTGGCGGCGTATTCGTCGGCCTCGAACTCATGGCGGCGCGATAACCAGGAAAATACCGGGCTGATGAAGAACATCAGCAGCGGGATGACAATGGAGAAGAGAATCAGCCCGGCGGCAGGGGAAGCTGTCTCCACACCCAGGTTTTCATAGAACGCCGGTTGTGGTAGTAACCAGGCCAGCAGCGCGAATCCCGCCAGGCTGGTGAGCGCACTCAGCAGCAGGCCTTTCAGAATGTGGTGGTGCTTGAAGTGGCCCAATTCGTGCGCCAGTACCGCGATCACTTCGTCATGGTCGAGGCCGTCGAGCAGCGTGTCGAAAAAGACGATGCGCTTGTTTTTTCCCAGGCCGGTGAAATAGGCGTTGCCATGGCTGGAGCGACGTGAGCCGTCCATGACGAAAATCCCCTTGCTGGTGAAGCCGGCATTGTCGAGCAGGTTGTCGATGGCGGCTTTCAGTGCCTCATCCTGCAGTGGCGTGAAACGGTTGAACAGCGGTGCGATCAGGGTGGGGTAGGCCCAGCTCATCAGCAGACTGAAACTGAAGAAAGCAAGCCAGGCATAGAGCCACCAATAGCCACCTGCCGCATTGAGCAACCAGAGGATCAGATAGAGTAACGGAGTCGCCAGCACGACGGTCATCAGCAAGCCCTTGAATGTATCGCTGATCAACGTGGCCACGGTTGTGCGGTTGAAGCCGAATCGCGCCTCGATAACAAAGGTGCGGTAGAGGCTGAATGGGGCGCTCAGCAGGCTGGATATGAGGCCAAACAGCAGGATCAGCACCACGCCGCTGCTCAGTGCCGGCAGATCGAAATGGCTGACCAGTTCGATCAAGTGCTGCAGGCCTCCGCCAATGGTCCAGCCGAGCACCAGCAGGGCGTCGAATAGGATTTCCCAGCGCGCCAATCGTGCCTTGGCGATGGTGTAGTCAGCAGCCTTCTGATGGGCTTCTAGCGGAATCGAATCCTGAAAGGCATCAGGCACTCGGGCGCGATGTGACCGCACTGCACGAATCTGACGGTGGTTCAGCCAGAGCCGGGTGAGCGTGACACAGGCAACAAGAATCAGCAGTAGCGGGGTGAGATT
>CAZQXF010000049.1:0-12596 GCA_964596975.1 uncultured Thiotrichales bacterium
CCTGCCGTTTTGGACAACAATGGCTTATGCAACGTCGCGTGTTCCTTCAATCCATAGTCGTTCTTTCGCTTCAGGCCACCGCTGCGGTGACGCTGCCAGGCTGTAGGCGCTCGCGGGATGCCACGCCTCGCCCCGAGCTGGGCGCTAGTTTTCCGCAGGGGGTTGCGTCGGCCGATCCAACCTCCGATTCGGTCGTATTGTGGACGCGGGCATTGCCGCAGCAAGGTGATCCTGACTCTTTCTCGCTCTATCTCGAACTGGCCGAAGACGAAGCCTTTGCAAGCCTGGTGCTGCAAGAGGTGGTGCTGGCAAAGGCCGCGCAGGACTTCACCGTACATGCCCGCATCAGTGGTTTGCAGGCCGATCGTGTCTATTACTATCGTTTTGTCAGTGGTCTGGGTGATCAGTCGATGACGGGGCGTACCTGGACCGCGCCGGAAGCCGAGGCGCTGCAACCCGTCAAGCTCGCCTTTGTCAGTTGCCAGGAGCGCAAGCATGGGTTCTATGGCGCATGGCGGCGGATGTTGCTGGACGATGTGGCGGCGCCTGCCGAAGAGCAGATTCGTTTTGTGCTCCACCTCGGTGATTTCATCTATGAAACCGACGAATCATGGCAGGACCCTCTCGATGCATTCAGACAGCCGATTCCCGGCGGGCTGATCGATGCCTCCGGGACGCCGCGTGACCCTGGTACCTTTCCTGACGGAGGAACAAGCGCCAGTGGTGTCCGCCACGCCAGGACGCTCGCGGACTATCGTCATTTGTACCGCCGCTATCTCAGTGATCCCGATCTGCTGGCCGCACGAGCGCGCTGGCCGTTCGTCTGCATCTGGGACGACCATGAGTTTTCCGATGACTGCTGGCAGAGTGAAGCGAACTATGACGACGATGGTGCGAATGCCAGCACCAACGAACCCTCGCAGCAGCGCAAGGTGGCGGCGAATCAGGCCTGGTCTGAATACATCCCGGTGGATTACCAGTCTGATGATAGTGAGCTGCCGCATCATGCCCACGATTTCCGCTTTGCCGAGGTGGCCAACACGCCGAATGACAAGCCGAATGATGACAACAGCGCAGCGATCGAAACGCTGGTGATCTATCGCCGCTTGCAGTTTGGTCGGATGGTCGATCTGCTGCTGACCGACAACCGCTCCTGGCGCAGTGATCATGCCGTACCTGAGGACATTTCCGGGGGCGGGGGCGTGTTCATCCATCCACGCGCGGTAATGCCGCTGGATCTGCTGAATACGCTGGATGCCGGCAGCGAGGCCAATGACGGGCGTCCGCCTGCATTTCTCGGTGTTGGCGGCCTGCTGTTCGAGAACCCCCGGCGTCACCGTCCGCCGGGTTCGATTCTTGGCGAGCGACAAAAAGCCTGGTGGAAGACGGCCATGGCGCAGTCGAGCAGTCGGTGGCGGCTGTGGGGAAACTCTGTGCCGCTGCTGCGCTTCAAGGTGAATCTCGATGCGCTGAATGCGTTGTTACCGGGTGTCGTGGTGTCGTCGGACAGTTGGGATGGGTACGCGCATGAGCGGCGGGAGCTGATGCAGTACCTGCTGACCCAGAAAATTCGCAATGTGGTGTCGCTGAGCGGTGATGTGCATGCGCATTTTTCTGGTCTGGTCATGGACGATTACGACGCGGCGCAGCCGCAGCCAGCGGCGGTCGAGGTGGTCACCGCTGCGATCAGCTCATTGTCGATGTTCGATGGGGTCGAGCAGTTGTCGCGGCGGCAGAATCCGAATGACATCGAGGCCGCAGTACGAAAGCTGATTGTCTACCCGGACAGCGCCGATCCACGGCGTCTGGTCGTCAATCTGGACAATACCCTGCTCAATGGAGTCAATGCCGGGCTGGCCGCCGCAGAAGGTGGCTCCGCAGAGGAGGTGGCGGCAATGCATGATGACAGCGTCAATCCGCATCTGCGCTATGCCAATACCGATGCGCACGGTTACGGCACGGCAACCATCACGTCAGATGCGATCAGCGTTCGACTGGTGACAATGGAGACGATTGTCGATCATGCGCAGCGGGATCGGGTGAAGTCGGTGGCAACGTTCGTGATCCCGTATACGCAGGAGGGCGAGGCGCCCGCTATCGTGAAAACATAGCGGTTATTGCAGCGATATGCCGTGTTGCAGATACCACTGCTTGTCCAGTTGCCAGCGAACCTCGTCGATCTGCGGGTGGGAGAGCACCAGATCGCGCACCCGGTATTGAATTCTGGCCAGTTCCTTTTGCGCCGCGATGACTTCCGGTGTGTCTGGCTGATCCACATCCAGCCCTGGCCGGATAATCTCCAGCGCGCGCAGCACCGACATCTGCGGCGATCGCGGCGTTGACACCACGGCGGTATTGCCTTCGATCCCGAATACCCGGAACGGGTAATCGTATTCGCTGATTTCGAGGTCGTCCGCAAGCATCCGGTTGAGTTCGTCGGTGCGCGGATCGGTATTCGACCGCCAGATGGCGAACAGGCCTGCCACCACCAGCAGGATAACGCCAATGGCAAGCAGTATGTCGCGTTTGCCGGTGGTAGTTGAGCTGTTGTTATCCATGTCGTGTTACTGCGTCGAGCGCAAGAAGATTTCTACCCGACGGTTCAGCTGGCGCCCGGCTTCGGTGCTGTTGGTGCCGCGTGGTTCCGACTCGCCTCGACCCGAGGTCGTGATGCGGCTGGGGCTGACGCCTTGCTGGATCAGATATTCTGCTACTGCTTCGGCGCGTTTCTCAGACAGGCGCTGGTTATAAGCTTCGCTGCCGCGACTGTCGGTATGACCGACGATCTCCACCGCCGTCTGCTCATTATCCCGGATCACCGTGGCGATTTTTTCCAGTGAAGGGTAGAAAGAAGGTTTCAGCGCTGCGCTGTCGTAGTCGAAAGAGACCTCGCTGCTGAGATTGAGCTTGATGGTGTCTTCACGCACGCGCTCCAGCTCGATCTGGTGAGCCTGCTGCTCGGCCGCCAGCTGGGCTTCCAGTTCGCGTTGCTGCTTGTCCATATAATTGCCGATCGCCGCGCCTGCTGCGGCACCGGCCACTGCACCGACAACCTTGCCACGATCCGATTTCGCCTGGTTGCCGATCACGGCGCCAGCAACCGCACCCACGGCGGCACCGATCTTGGCGCGCTGATTCGGGTCGTCGGTGGCACAGGCAGTGAGTGCGACTGCGGTGGTGAGCAACGCTACCTTTTTCAAAATGGATGTCATGAAGGTTCCCTCTCGGATGTCAGTTCAGTTGCTTCAATGATAGCGCGGAGTGCGCTTAACAGACAGTGAATGCCAGATGGGCGCCAGCGTAAAGCAGGCAAAAACGGATCGTGGGCACTGTAGGGGCGAATTCATTCGCCAAACCACCGCAACCTCCTTCGCAGCTGTAGGGGCGAATTCATTCGCCAAACCCCCACAACCTCCTTCGCATCATACCCATTGAGTCCGTATCGCCGACAATCCCGTAGAATAGGGTTCTTCGATGGATTTGAGAGTAAACAATGAAAGCACTGAGACTTCTGATCGTAATTGGCTTGTTGGCTGTGTCCACGCAACTGCCGGCCAAGGGGCAGGCCGTCCCAGATCTTGGCTTGCGCGATTTCAGTGGTCAGCCGGCCGGGCTCGACAAGTATGTCGGCAAAGGCAAATGGGTGCTGGTGATGTTCTGGGGGCTCAATTGCCCGATCTGCGAGCGTAACAAGCCGGACATCAACGCGTTCCATGATGCGCACAAGGACAAGGATGCAGAGGTCGTCGGTGTCGTCATCAACGGCATGGAAAGCAAGGCCGCCATCGAAAAGGCGATTCAGCGACACCCGCTGACCTTCCCCAACTACATCGCCGAACTGGGGCTGATGGCGATGAACTTCCAGATTGCAGCAGAAGAACCGTTCCGCGGCACCCCCACCTACTGGCTGTTCAACCCGAAAGGTGAGTTGGTCGCCGTCAACCCCGGGCCGATCCGTAAAGAGGCGCTGGAAAATTTTATTGCGACGCATTGAGGGACCGCCTTCTTCCCCCGGCCCCTTCGGCTCCGCTCAGGGACCTCCTTCGGCTCCGCTCCCTTCGGCTCCGCTCAGGGACCTAACACCGGAAGGAGGTCCCTGAGCGTAGTCGAAGGGGCCGGAGGCAATGCACCAACCCAATCTTACCCTTATAATCGCGGCGGGATTTCACAACGCACAGGGGATCGCTCATGTCCGCACCATCGCCAGCCACGTCCGCGGCCTGGAAAGCACTGCAAGACCACCACAATGAAGTAAGAGATCTGCACATGCGCGATCTCTTTGCTGATGATCCTCAGCGTTTCGAGCGCTTTTCGCTGCGCCATGAAGATCTGCTGCTGGACTACGCCAAGAACCGCATCACATCACAGACGATGACGCTGCTCCATGCACTTGCGAGCGCGGCTGATGTCGAGGGTTGGCGGGATCGCATGTTCAGCGGCGAGAAGATCAACCACACCGAAGACCGTGCGGTGCTGCATACCGCGCTGCGCTACCGGGGAGAGGCGCCGATTCGTGTCGATGGCAAGGATGTCATGCCGGAGGTGCGCGAGGTGCTGGCGCATATGGCGGATTTCTCCTCACGGCTGCGATCAGGCGATTGGCGCGGGCATACCGGCAAACGCATCACCGATATCGTCAATATCGGCATCGGCGGTTCCGACCTTGGTCCGGCCATGGTCTGTGCTGCGCTGGCGCCTTTTCAGCAGCGCGGTTTGCGGGCGCATTTCGTCTCCAATGTCGATGGTGCCGATATCGCAGCGGCACTGGCGCAGGTCGATCCGGAGACAACGCTGTTCATCGTCGCATCGAAAACCTGCACGACCCAGGCGACACTTACCAATGCGCATACGGCGCGGCGCTGGTTGCTGGGGCATCTGCAGGATGAGGCGGCGATTGCGAAACATTTCGTTGCCGTCTCGACCAACACCGAGAAAGTACGCGAGTTCGGCATCGATACAGACCACATGTTCCGCTTCTGGGACTGGGTGGGCGGGCGCTATTCACTGTGGTCCGCCATTGGCCTGTCGATCATGGTGATGATCGGCCCCGAGCATTTCGATGCCTTGCTCGATGGCGCCTATTCCATGGATCAGCATTTTCGCGAAGCGCCGCTGGCGCAGAATCTGCCGGTGACGATGGCGCTGCTCGGCGTCTGGTACATCAACTTCTTTGGCAGCCAGAGCCACGCCATTCTGCCGTATGATCAGAATCTGAGCCGCTTCGCCGACTATTTCCAGCAGGGTGACATGGAGAGCAACGGCAAATCGGTCGATCGGGCGGGCAATGCGGTGGACTACGAAACCGGGCCAGTGATCTTCGGTCAGCCAGGCACCAATGGACAGCACGCCTTCTACCAGTTGATTCACCAGGGAACCCCACTGATTCCCAGCGATTTTCTTGCCGCAGCAAACCCCAACCACGATTTGTACGAACACCACCGTATTCTGCTGTCGAACTACTTTGCTCAGCCCGAGGCGCTGATGCAGGGACGCACGCCGGAAGCGACCCGAAAGGTACTCGAAGCGGCCGGACTGCCTGCTGCCAAGGTCGAACAGCTGATCCCGTTCTGCAGCTTCGACGGCAACAAACCCACCAACAGCCTGCTGTATGAACGGCTGACGCCCCGCACATTGGGCATGCTGATCGCGCTCTACGAACACAAGATCTTCGTCCAGGGCATCATCTGGAACATCAACTCTTTCGACCAGTGGGG
Source organism: uncultured Thiotrichales bacterium (assembly GCA_964596975.1). Classification (GTDB taxonomy): domain Bacteria; phylum Pseudomonadota; class Gammaproteobacteria; order UWMA-0217; family UWMA-0217; genus JALSHZ01. The sequence goes on from CAZQXF010000049.1 coordinate 5,715, forward strand.
CGTCGAACTGGGCAAGACGCTGGCAAAAGTGATTCAGCCGGAACTCGAAGGTAGCGCAACCGTCACGGGTCACGATGCCTCCACCAATGGGCTGATCAACTACTACAAAACGCTGCTGTCTTGATGCCGACGATCGGTAGGGTGGTGCGCACGCAGCGTGCCGCGAAGAACAAGCTGCGGAGCAAGGCTCAGGGTTCGGTGGGTGGCCGGCAAGATGCCGGCGGTCCCAGGCGTAGCTGAGCGCTGGAACCATTACCACTTCGTTACCCAATGGTACTCTGAGAAACGGCTCACAGAATCATCGCCACTCGCCTGCTTAACTGATAGACAAAGCGGGCTCCCGGAACCCGGGAGCCTCAATCACACTCTGATTGTTTATCGATTGAGACAAGTGGAGTCAGGGGGCTTATGTCGTTCAAGTGGCAACAAGGTGATGCATCGGGCAAGGATCACTGTGCAGAATGCGGTGGTTTGTTGACTGCGCAGGATCGTCGCCCGCGGTCGATTGCAATGCGCTTGCAGCATCCGGTCAGTCGGCTCTATATCTGCCGTGAGTGCGGCTGCAGAAATCTGGTGGGGCGAGTCGAGGCCAAGCCACAACCGCCGACGGTTGTCGGTGAAACCGGCGACGGCAGCCGGCATCAGCTGTCGAAGGCGGAGCGTTTGCGCCAGATTCGCCATCGCATCGAACGCAATACACGCGCCTATGTGAAGTTGCGGGAGTTGATCGACAGTGACCGACGGTTGCTGAAGTCGCTGTCGGAGCGGCATCGCTGACTATTCACTGCGTAACGCATCGACCGGGTTCATTGCTGCTGCATGCAGTGATGGCAACACCCCGGAGAGAATGCCGATGCTGGCCGCCAGCACCTCGGCCAGCAAGGTATAGAACCACGATATCTGCGCCGGAATCGGCGAGAGTAACGCCACCAGTTCGGCACCCCCTAATCCCAATACCAGCCCCAGCGCGCCGCCGAGCAGCGCCAGTAGCACCGACTCACCGATAAACAGATTCCGGATCTGCGCGCGGGTAGCGCCCAGTGCCCTGAGCAGTCCGATTTCGGGGATGCGCTCATTGACCGCGATGGTCATGATCGTAAAAATGCCGATCGCTCCCACCAGCAATGAAATACCGCCGATGGCCGCGACAGCCAGCGTCAGGACATCGAGAATGCTGTCCAGCACTTTCAGCATCTCGTCCTGGGTGGTGATTGTGAAATCCTCGCCGCCGTGGCGCTGAATCAGGAAGTGGCGGATGCGCTCGGCCATCACCTCGCTGCTGAGCCCCGGATGATAGAGCACATCGATCTCCATCAGGCTGTCGCGGTTGAACATCGACAACACCCGCGCTGCCGGCAGGTAGACAGTGTCGTCGAGATCGAAACCGAGAATCTGCCCCTTCGCCTCCAGCGAGCCGATGACGCGGTAATGCTCGCCGGCAATGCGGATCTTGCGCCCCAGCGGATTTTCGTTGGCGAACAGCTCCTGGCGCAATTTATGACCCAGTACGGCATAGCCGCGTGGTGAGCTGCTGTTGTCATCGGGCAGTTGTCTACCGATCGCAATGTGGATCTGCCACACCTCACCGAGTCGTCCATTGACGCCGAGGACGGTGCTGCGCCGACTGCGCTGGCCGGCTTCGATTTGCGCATTGCCCTGGATCACGGGTGTCACCGCTTCGACGCCGGGCAGCCGCGAGATGGCGTCGGCATCGTCGATGGTCAGTGGCCGAACGGTATTGAAGATGGCGCCGGAAACCCCGAAGGTGGTTGTTTTTCCAGGATTGATGGCGAGCAGGTGGGTACCGAACTGAGTGAATTCGGTGATCATGTACTGTTTGACGCCCTGACCGAGCGAGGTCAGCAATACCACGGCGGCAATGCCGATGGCGATGGCCAGCGTGGTCAGAAAACTGCGCTTGCCATTGGCGCGGATCGATTGCAGCGTCAGGTGGTGGAAGTCGGCCAGTCGCATCTGCGTTACCCGTGATGGCTGCCGAGCGCGACGACAGGATCGACCGAAGCGGCCTTGCGCGCGGGGTGAACGCCGAAGATCAGTCCGGTCGATATAGCAACCCCGACCGCCGCGAGGATGGCCCAGACCGGGATTTGCAACGGAAAGTCGGGATAGAAGTGCAGCGCCAGCTGCGTCAGTGCCGCCGAAGCGATCAGGCCGATCGCAGCCCCGGCCAGTGCGATCATGGCGGCTTCGGTCAGAAACAGGCGCTGGATCTGTTGCCGCGATGCGCCGAGTGCTGATAGCAGGCCGATTTCCTCGGTGCGTTGTGATACCGACACCAGCATCACGTTCATGATCAGAATACCCGCCACCAGTACGCTGATGCCGCCAATGCCGGCAACGGCGAGGTTGAGGACGGTGAATATCCGGTCGAAGGTCGAAACCAGTGCATCCTGGGCGATCACCGTGATGTCTTCGTCGCCATCGTGACGCTCGCGGATAATGCGCAGGATGTCGCTCTTGGCCTCGTCCAGGCTGTCGCGATCACGCGCTTGTACGAGAATGCGGAACAGACCTTCACGGTTGAACAGTGCCTGCGACGACGCCACCGGGATCACCGCAACGTCGTCGATCGGCGCGGCCAGCGTCTGGCCCTGGTCCGCCAGCACGCCGATGATGCGGAAACGCCGTCCGCCGATGCGCACACGTTCACCAACCGCTGAGTGATGTGGAAACAGTTCACGGGCGGTGGTTACCCCGAGCACGCAGACGGCAAGATCTTCATCCGGGTCCAATGCGGGCAGAAAACGACCGCGCGCCATGGCGAGGTTGCGCACCGGCATGAAGTCGCGCGTGGTGCCGAGAATCGTCACCTCCCGCTCACGCCCGCCGCTGGCGACGTTCGCCTGACCGACAACCAGCGGTGCCACCCGGCCGATGTGTCGGCTGCGCAGTAGCGCCATGGCGTCGTCCACCGTCAGGTCGCGGGTGGTTTCGCCGACCACCGGGGGTGGGCCACCGGTGGTTTCGGCGCGGCCTGGCAGGACGATCAGCAGGTCGGTACCCAGGCTGGCGAACTCGTCGATGACATAGCGTCGCGCCCCTTCACCGAGTGCGGTCAGCAACAGCACGGCCATGACAGCGATCGTCATGGCCAGCAGCACCAGAATGCTGCGCAGCGGGTAGCCACGCAGCGTCTTGAGGGTGAAGCGCAGGCTGTCGTCGAGCCGCATGGCTACTGCCTTTCGTCGGCGACGATGCGACCGTCGATCATCGACAGCTTGCGTCGTGCGCGCCCACCCATGGCGGGGTCATGAGTGACCAGCAGCAGGGTCATGCCCTCGGCGTTCATCGCTTCCAGCGTTGCCATGACGTCTTCGCCGGAGGCGCGATCGAGGTTGCCGGTGGGCTCATCGGCGAGGATGAGGCCCGGCTGCATGATGGTGGCGCGTGCAATGGCGACGCGTTGCCGCTGGCCGCCGGAGAGCTGATCGGGACGGTGATGGGCGCGGTCGCTCAGATCCATGGCTTGCAGTGCGGCCGTCACCTTCGGCTTGCGATGCGCCGGTTCGATACCGGCCAGCATCATCGGCAGCTCGATGTTCTCGGCAGCGGTCATGCGTGGGATCAGGTGAAATTGCTGGAACACGAAGCCGATTCGCTCGGCACGCAAGCGGGCGAGGGCCAGTTGTGTCAGCGTGGTGGTGTCGATGTCGTCGAGCCAGTAGTGCCCGGCGTCGGGGTGGTCGAGCAGACCGATGATATTCAGCAGCGTCGACTTCCCAGAACCCGAAGGCCCCATGATGGCGACGTACTCGCCCTGCTCGATTTGCAGGTTCACCCGGTCGAGGGCATGAACCTGCTGGTCGCCGACGGTGAATATCCGCTCGATCCCTTGCAGCCGGATCATGGCTGTCGGCTATCGGCTTTGATGCTGATGGTTGCGCCATCCGCCAGGCCTTCGCGATCCAGCGACGTGATGATGCGTTCACCGGCTTCGAGGCCGCTGCGCACTTCGACGAAATCCCAGTTCGACAGGCCGGTTTCTATCTGCCGTTTTTCTGCTGTGTCGCCGCTGACGACATAGACGCTGCCATCTTCGAGCAGCGCGTCGGCGGGGATGCGCAGCACCTTGTCGTGACGTGCGGTGATGATCTCGACATCGGCGCTGTACCCCGCCAGCAGGCGTTGCATCTCCTGATCGTCGTCGAGCGTCACTTCGACGGCGACGGTGCGCGCCTGTTTTTCCCGCTCCAGCACATAGTCGGCAACCCGCTGAAGGTGGCCATCGGCTGCGCTGTCGCCCCAGGCGTCCAGCGTCACCCGCACCGCCATGCCCACCTTGATGCGACCGGCATCCACCTCGTCGATGGGCGCTTCGATGGTGAAGCAACTGTTGTCGATCAGGTCGATGGCCGGCAACGTGGCAACACCGACTGGTGATGGTGTCAGGTATTCATGCAGCTCGCCATTGACCTCGGCAATGACGCCAGCAAAGGGGGCATGCAGGCGGGTACGTTCGAGCTGTGCCCTGACGATCGCTATCTGGGCCTCGGAGACTTTGTCGGCAGCCCGCGATGCCTTGCATTCTGCTCTTGATGCGCTGGCGCTCGTGCGCGCTTCGTCGAGGCGATCGTCCGATACGGCGCCGCGGTCGTGCAGTGGTTTCAGTCGCGCCAGTCGGCGTTGGGCTTCGTCGGCTCGCAGGCAAATGGCATTGGTTTTCGAGCGTGCCGCGGCCGCGCTCTTGCGGGCGTGATCCAGCTGCGCCTTGAGGTCATCGTTCCACAGTTCCAGCAGTAGCGTACCCGCTTCGACCTGCTGCCCCTCATGGACATGCAGCGCGGTGATCTGGCCGCCGATCGAGGGCGACAAGCGTGCCCGACGACAGGCCTTGACCGACCCCGCGCGGGTATTGCTGACAGTGGCTTCGACCGTGCCACGTTCGACTGTCGCCACGCTGACCTCGATCGGTCGCGGGCGAGTGACATAGACCACCGCCGCCACAATGGCAGCGAGCAGCAGAAGCAGGGAAAGCAACAGCGGATGTTTGCGAAGGGTGCTCATGACAGCCTGTTGGTGACGGGGCTGTGTCGAACATGCGGCCGGGGAGGGGAGATGTCAACCCGGTGCTTTCACCTGGTGAGTGCGGTATCCGGCTGTCGCTCAGACTGAGTGCCCGCTCGTATCGGCCGTCAGGCGGCGCAGTGGCGAGGGTTCGTCGAGAATCGGGCCGAACATTTCGAGAAATGGCGCTGGTTGGCCATTGATGCTGAGTACCCCTTTACTGATGGTGACTTCGCTGCGGATTTGGTCATTGTCGGCTGTTGCAAATCCCATTGCGATTGGCATGGCTGCCAGGCCGTCGAGCGATAGTGAGCGCAACAGCGGCTTGTCGCTGACGATTTCCAGTCGGCCGTCGATTGCGGCGATCAGGTCGCGTAGCGTCGCCAGTTCGGTGACCGGGCGGGTCTCGGCGTAGTTCAGGGCAAGATCGAACCATGCCTTGCCTTGCGGGTTGCCGATGTCCAGTCGGGTGGTGGATTCAAGGCCCGGCTTCAGCAGGTCGATCACGGCCGACAGATAGCTGTCCAGGTTCTGCTGGATTTTCTCCGGCTCGACTTCACCCTTTTTCATCGCGGCGATTTCGAGGCCGTGCAGATCGGCGCCGGCGTCGACCAGTTTTTTCAGCGCGGTGGTATCGATGCCTTCGAAGCGGGTCGTGAAGTCGACCGTGCCATCGGTGAAGCGAATGTTTTTCGATGCAACTTCGATGCTAGCCGGTGAGGTGTTGAACGTGGCGCTCGCCGAGGTGGTGCCGTTGCCCGCTTGCGTGGTAGCGGAAGTAAAAGACAGGTTTTCGGCACGGGTTTCGAGCGCTGGCGAGTGAATCAGCAGCTGCGCGGTTGTCAGGCTGGATGAGCCGGACAGCACCGTGCCCTTGTACATCTCGTCGATGTCGAAACGGATGGTCGTCGGTGCGATCTCGACCTGCTGACCATTTTGATCGGCAATGCTGATCTTGCCATTGGCCAGCTTGCCGGTGAGGTAGCTGCCCTGGAGATCGGATTTCAGTGCGCCATGCATGCCTTCGAAGCGGATGGTGGTCTGGCTGTTTTGTGGATCGTCGAGTTGCAGTGATGCGACCTCGATGTCCAGATCGAAGTCCTTGCTGGTGCCGGTCAGCATGCCGATGGTCAGCGGTGTGTCGCCACCCGTGAGATCGTTGATCTTGTCGCGGGTCTCGGCGGGTAGCATGTCCATATCGATTGACGTCACGATATAGGTGCTACCCGTTTTGACGCCCAGCGGCGTCAGCATGACCGGGCCGTGGTAGATGACGTGCCGCAGCGGCAGCATGTCAGCATCATCCTGCGGGCCAGTCAGCGTCACCTGCGATGTCGCCTCGCTCTTGAAAAAGCCTTTGTGGAAGCTGGCTGGTTTCACCTCGACGAAGGGAAGATCCTGCGCCAGCTTGCTGTTCAACTGATTGAGGGCGCGGTCGAAATTCTGTTCCACCTGACCGGAGATCAGCCAGGTTGCACCCGCCCAGGTTGCAAGCAACAGCAGAACAATGAGAGGCAATAGCTTTTTCATGGCGACACGTCCTTGATGATGCGCCCGAACCCCGGGCGGATAGCGCCAGAGTTTAACAGTGGTGCTTGCCCGTCTGCTGTGAAGCGGCGCGCGAATCGCTTCGCTTAAGTGGTATTGCGCTGTGTCGCGATTGCTCCTGCGGTAAGTAAGGCCGCAATATTTTCCGCCGTCAGTTCGATGATTTTTTGCCGGGCGCTGCGTGCGGCCCAGGCGATGTGCGGTGTGATGATCAGGTTGTCGCGGGGCTGGATCAGCAGTGGATGATCGGTTGGCGGTGGTTCCTCGGAGAGCACGTCGAGGGCGGCGCCGGCGATGCTGCCGTTGTCG
>CAZQXF010000050.1:0-12571 GCA_964596975.1 uncultured Thiotrichales bacterium
ACAAACCACCGGCCAACCGAGAATACCGTACTCCAGCAGACGCAGATTGCTCTTGGCTTCATTGAAGCTATGAACCTCCAGTGGCGCCACGGCAATATCAAGATTCAGTGATGCCATTTTTTGCGGATACTCGTCGTATGCCACCCAATCAAGATGCGCCTCCTTGACCAGCGGCCGAATTTCTTCCGGACACATACCCATGAATACCCAATCGAGTTTGTCGGCCGTCTGTTTGACCACATCGATAATGATTTCCAGATCGCCACCGTGCTGCTGTGCACCAACCCAGCCCACCCGAGGTTTACTGGCCACCCCACGCTTCGATTCCAACGGCAACCACACATCACGTTGCAAACGGTTGGGTATGACCCGGATGTCGTCGATCATGTCAGCATAGGCGTCAGCCAGCGGGCGGGTTGTGACGATCATGCGGTCGCACAGCGATAACGCCTTGCGGAGGCGCGCACGGGCATTACGAAACAATCCGCGATGACGCTTATACACCGAACTCTTCTCAGGGATCTCGGTAATCAGATCATCGAGTGTAAATACGCGGAATGTTTCGGGCCGGTGATCGACCAGATCCTGCAACAGCCCGACATGCAAGTCGTCGATCGCTGCCTGGACGACCAGTACATCTGGATCCATTCTGGCGATGGCGGGCAATTTCAGTGAAATACCGCTACCTTTCTCCAGCCGGCAGTATTCGGTTTGCTGCATCGCCGCATGGGAGATCGCATCGAAGGGCTGAATGACACGATATTCCCCACTACCACCTGCCAGTGGCAAGCCCAGCACCCGCGTACGTTCGTGAAAATTCACATCCCAGTTCATCGGTAACTGATCGTCAACGAGAAAGGCACGATCCGACGATAGCGCCAGATTGGGATTGTAGGCCGGGTCACGGGCCAGCTTCGGTAGCCATTTATCGAGTACACTGGCACGCGCTTCGTCATAGGCAATCACATTCTCAAGGTATTCCCTACTCTTGCTACGCTCGTTGATCGTCGCCGTACCCTTGTAGGCCATCAACATCGAAAACGGCGTCCACACGATACGGTAACCGGCCTCTCCCATTCGCAGACAGAAATCGACATCAAGGAAATCCTTACCAAAATGGTCGGCGTCAAAGCCCCCCAATTCGGTGAACAGCGATTTCCGTACCGTCATGCAGGTGTCACTGACAGCAGAATAATTCTGGTCGATCTGCGCTCGGCCCATATAGCCTTCACCATGCAAAGTCAGGCGGTTCACGAACGGCTTCCCGGCCACGTCGTCCATGCCAAGCACGATGCCAGCCTCGAACAACAGTGTCGATTCGGCAAACACCACACGGGGGCCGACCACACCCACCTCAGGACGCTGGGCATGCAGCATCAGGCGGGTCAACCACTGTGCCTGACGCGCCTCGACATGGTTCTTCAAAAAGATAAGGTACTCGCCGCGAGCCAGCATCGCCGCCTGGTTGCAGGCATCGGCCACCGAAACATCGGCGCCCAGCCGTACTACTGACACACGGCCATCATCAGAAGCATCAAAGCGATCATATAGCGCCAAGGTATCAGGGTCACTACTGCCCCGGTCGGCGATGATGACTTCAAAATTGTCGTAGGCCGTCCGTTCGAACAGTGATCGAACACAGGCATCGATATATTCGAATTTGTCGCGATTGGGAATAATAATCGAAACCGATGCTTCCTCAGCATGGACATAATTGATGCGCAATGTCCCGGGAAGGTAGCCCTCACCAACAACAGCAGGAATGCCCGAACGCTCAAGGTGATTTTTCACTGTCAAGGTTAGTACCGCATCATCAGGATTCCGACGCCCCGCCGGTTTATGTACAAGTACATCAGCGATATGCGTAACCGCCTTTTCTCCTTCCTGCTCGAGCACCTTGAATATCTGATCATGCATTTCACAGCCAGGCAACGGCTCAAAGCCGCCGTTGTCAAGCAGCATGTCACGCCGCACCCAAGCGCCCTGTCGGCAGTACGGCATCGAGCGCAACATGTCCACATTAACATCGGGAAGAAACTGCGGATCACTACGCTCACCGACTTTATCGACCGTATCCGTATCGGCATAGATAAACTGGGTATCGGCATTGAGATTGGCATAGTCCGCCACACGCAACAGCGCCTGCTGACGCCAGCGTGTGCCCGGCTCGATAAAAGCAATCCAGTCACTTTCGACCGAACCGACCGCGTCATTAACCAGCTGATACGGATCATGGTCACTGCCGCACTGCAACCATTGCAGAACGTCCAATTCCTCCCACAACGTATCGGGTGCAGGCGTATCAGCTACCACGGTCAACCGCCAGTCTTGGTAGAGTTGCTCCGACAAGCTGTCCAGCGTGTCACCCAGCAAAGACTCGTCCCCAGGAAAAAGGAACAGCACAAAGTGGAAAACAGGCTTGTATCGCCACTGATACATCATTCGTTCGGCGAAGAGATGGCCGTCGATCTCGCGCAGAGCGTGTTTCTCCCTCCACTCTCGATAGCGCTCATTCATCTGGGTTTCTTCGACTCGTAGCTGCAATGCAGCAACATCAGCCTGATCGTGTCCCTCGATGGCCGCCTGCTGCAGTAAGTGCATGGTAGCAATAAGCCGCTCACGTTTTTGCGTTACAGCCTTGCGGGATTCACCAGAAGCATGATGCTGTGTTGACTCCAGCAGCGATTGCGCCGCCTCCATCAATTGCTTGCCTTTTGCACCACCAGATTTACCTGCATTGACATCAGACTCGATCAGTCCCTTAAGAACCACATCCAAGTCGATACCGGTATCTTTAGCAATAGACAACGCCTTAGAGACCGATTGAGTCTCTGAGGACGATGTATCGAACGAAAACGATGCAACAGACGACTCATCGACTGGACCTCCTGCAATGACCGAATCCCAGTCAAATGAACTCACCGGAGATTTCTTTGCATCGCCAGAAAAAAGCGCCTCTCCACCGCTTGCCGAGGGATCACTACCCTGTTCATCATACTTTTCAAGATAAAGGCTATACTTTGTCCGCCACGCTTCTGATCCGAAGGCGCCACCGCTTTGATGCGTTAACCGAATCGGCCAGGTACCGAGCGTCAGCCCTTTTCCCCGCGCCGCGCGACAGAAATCGAGATCGTAGAAATGGAAATCAAACTGAGGATCGAAACGGACACCTGAGTCGCGTAACACCCGATTAGTAACCGCCAAGAACACCCCATCGAGCAGCTCACAGGCAGCAGGAACCTCACCATAGTACGTCTCAGCGCCTCCAGCATCCTTCCCGTGCCCAACCCGACCACTGAGGAAGCGACGATCATCCCAGGTAAAATTCTCATCAATGAACGCCCAGGAGGGCTGACGGGGCAATATCCTTTGATTGCCTGCAACACCGATAACATCATACTGATGAAGGCCCGCTAGGACTGAATCAACAAAATCATCTTGCTCCAGCCAGACATCATCATGGACAAAGACCAGAACGCTATCATCAGACGATTCTTCAATAGCCTGATTGTATATGGAGGGGAGGTCACGTGTGTTAGAAAAAGCAATTATGCATGACAACCGGCCATCCATATCCTGGAGACGCCGCAAACAAAACCCCAGCGCACTACTTTCCCAAAACTCTTTCTCAGACATTCGCGTGGCTGAAACTACCACGAGGCCACCCTGAGCAACCCGCGGCGTATTGAAACCTTCCTTGATTTCCATGCACTCCCTCCCTGGAGCTAACGATCACCCAATGCTCTATACAATCAGATATAGATCAAAACAAAATAATAGCGTACCGCCCAACCAGCATTAGGCGAATGTTGGAAACGTCACGCAGGAACCGCGCGCACGACATATTGCAGTGGTAAAGCATCTTGAACCGCCATATCAGGATCACCACCCATCTGTATGGCAAGCTGACGAATCGCAGCGACAATACCTTCAAAGTTCGGATGTGCTGATTTAAATATCCTGGGCTTTCCCTGTTCGACTCGGAATCCCGACTGCTGAAACATCTCAACCATCGTACTTCGCGTAAACCATCGCAAATGTGTGCGATCAAGAAGACCGGAATCTTCATATCGGAAATCACCCACATTCAGCCGAGCCTGAATACTCCAGTGCTGTGCATTCGGAATGCAGGCAACGACTGATGACTGATCTGCGCTGTGCTCCCTAATGTTAGAAAGAACCTTCCAAGGATCTCTCAAATGTTCAAGTGTATCTCCAAATACCCAGCAATCCGTGCTCTCGAAATCGGCCAAAGAATAGAACCAAGGGTCTTCAATATCAGCACAGACTGTTTCATCGCAATACCGACCGGCCATCTCGGCATAATCGGGGTCAATCTCGACGCCTATATAATGACACTGCGGATTGATCTTTTTATATTCACGAGCCAAGGCACCAGAACTACATCCCACTTCAGTGATCTTCGTTGCATGCCTGGGGATCAATTCCAATAGATCTTGGTTATGTACTTCATGAACCGGGGTTTGCTTCATATTCACTTCACTGTCACTCCCTTGACTACCGGAACCTCCGGCCTATCACTCGACTATCCTTGACACCTGCTCAAGATGATACAGACGAAAGATATTAAGTACGTCTGACCAGAATCACATGCCGAACCAATTCCGCCAAACGAATTCGCCCTTACTATCGTGAAAAACAGCGTATAGCGTTCAATCACAGCTTTCCGGCTAATGGTTCACGCTTCTTTGTAAACCCGACAACCCCGCCTAAAGATTGCACGTCGCACTGCCGATACCCGCTTTGAAACAAGGATGTGACAGTTGGTCACTATGACTGTCATTTCACTGACAATTCAACTATAGGAAGAAAAACAATGCCTCAGACAATCAACACCAACATGTTCTCTCTCAATGCTCAGCGAAACCTGGATCGCTCCCAGGGCGCGATGGGCAAAGCCATTCAACGCTTGTCTTCCGGACTGCGCATCAACAGCGCCAAAGACGATGCGGCTGGCCTAGCTGTAGCCGAGGGTATTACCTCCAAAATTCGTGGTCTCGACGTCGCAGCACGCAATTCTAATGATGGTATCTCACTGGCCCAAACTGCTGAAGCAGCGCTGGGAGAGATTACCAACAATCTTCAACGTATCCGCGAACTGGCCGTTCAATCAGCCAATGGCACACTTGGCCAAACCGAGCGTGGCTACCTGCAAACAGAGGTCGATGAACTCACCTCAGAAATTACTCGAATCATCGACGACACCGAATTCAATGGGAGCAAACTGTTCTCAGCATCTGGAGCATCTACCGCCGTAGACATCCAGGTCGGTGCAAACAGTGGCGAGAAGATCACTATCACAAACACCAGCCTCACTGGGCTCAACGCTTACGGCTCAGCGACAGGTACTATCGATATCTCGACACAGTCAGCAGCTGAAGCAGTGCTCGATACGGCTAGTGGCTCCACAACCGGCATGGATGCAGACATCGGAAAAGTCATCAACACACGATCCCAAATGGGTGCCATCCAGAACCGTTTCGAATCAGTCGTTAGCAACATCAATAGCTATAAGGAAGGGCTGCAAGCGGCACGGTCTCGCATCATGGATACCGACTACGCGTCGACAACAGCTGAACTGGCTCGGACTCAGGTTCTGCAACAAGCCGGTGTCGCGATGGTCGCCCAGGCGAATCAGCTGCCACAGGGTGTGTTGCGACTGCTGGGTTAAATAAAGGAAAGACTGGCCTGACCGGTACGACTAGCCGTGGAGTTCGCTCCACGGCTTTTTTGTCTGCGAACGGGTTTGTCAAAACCTGGCAAGGCATACACTGCACATGCGGAGTCAACATTACTCGCCGACTACCGTATAGCCTCGCTTTTCATCCATCTATCTGCAACTAAGCTCATTCGTAAGCCACGACCTAAAGTCTGTACACGGATTGCCGATAACTCCCGTAAGCCATCACGAATGGCTTAAATAACAATAATAAACAATAAGAAAGGTAACAAGAATGCCTCAGACGATTAACACTAACATGTTCTCCCTCAATGCCCAGCGCAACCTGGATCGCTCTCAGAACGCAATGGGTCAGGCCATCCAAAGACTTTCATCTGGTCTGCGAGTCAATAGCGCAAAGGACGATGCGGCAGGGTTGGCGGTAGCCGAAGGAATGACGTCAAAGATTCGTGGCCTCGATGTTGCCGCACGCAATTCAAATGACGGTATTTCTCTAGCCCAAACCGCGGAAGCTGCACTTGGTCAGGTCACAAACAATCTCCAGAGAATTCGCGAGTTGGCGGTTCAATCTGCCAACGGAACACTTGGAACAACTGAGCGTGGCTATCTTCAAACAGAAGTTGATGAGCTGACGTCTGAAATCACGAGGATTATCGATGATACCGAGTTCAACGGCACCAAGCTGTTCGCTGCTGACGCGACTGCCACGATTCAGGTAGGTGCAAATAGCGGCGAAAAAATCGACATAACCTTGGGCACACTGACTGGCCTGCAAGCTTATGGCAGTGCGACAGGAACAGTCGATATCAGTACCGTGGGGGCTGCAGAAGCAGTGCTCGCCGCGACTGGCGGTATGAACAAAGACATCGAAGACGTCATTACCGCTCGCTCCAAAATGGGTGCGGTTCAAAACCGGTTCGAGTCTGTGATCAGCAATATCAACAGCTACAAGGAAGGTCTTCAGGCCGCACGTTCCCGCATCATGGACACCGACTATGCGTCAACCACCGCCGAACTTGCTCGTACACAAGTGTTGCAGCAGGCTGGTGTCGCTATGGTTGCCCAAGCAAACCAGATCCCCTCAGGCGTACTCCGTCTCGTCGGCTAACTGACAGGCTCCTTTCCGGTAGCTCAAACCGGCTCCAGGACTCTCTTGGGGCCGGTTTTTTTAGTACCACCGCGCATGCTTTCATTTTTCCTCCCTGTTTTTGGCTCCTATTGGACAGCAAAGCATCACCGTCTAGCCTAGACAGCTATAGTTGACGTGTCGTTTCCTTCATACCCGTGAAGAAACACCCGCCCGTTTCAAAAGCAACCTTCTAGGCAATCAGCTAAACGGCTTGTATCCGATCCAGCGATATTTGTTGCCACTCGAACGGCAGTGCAGCCACACCAATCACCAACCCCAAAACCGGTTCATCGCAACAGATCCATTTATCGGGAAATCACGCCAGACTCATCAAACGGCTAAGGTTTTTCGTCGCCATGACGATACCCCTTTTGAACGCACGAGGAACAGCGGAGCAGCCTCCGCCTCCGTGCCAAACAACAAACAAAGATATAGGGACGAAAAATGCCTCAGACAATCAATACAAACATGTTTTCTCTCAATGCCCAGCGGAACCTTGATAGATCTCAGGGTGCAATGGGAAAAGCGATTCAACGTCTGTCTTCAGGCTTGCGTATTAACAGCGCCAAAGATGACGCAGCCGGCTTGGCCGTTTCCGAGGGCATTACATCCAAAATCCGTGGTCTAGACGTTGCAGCCCGCAATTCGAACGACGGAATTTCTCTGGCCCAGACTGCTGAAGCAGCGCTGGGAGAAATAACCAACAACCTCCAGCGAATCAGGGAACTGGCAGTCCAGTCTGCAAACGGCACATTGGGCGATACCGAGCGCGGCTACCTCCAGACAGAAGTCGATGAGCTGACCTCAGAGATCAAACGAATCGTTGATGACACCGAATTCAACGGCACCAAGCTGTTTGCTGCATCCGGTTCCGTTGAAATTCAGGTAGGCGCCAATAGCGGTGAGAAAATCGCAGTATCGACTATTGACCTTACCTCACTCAACGCATATGGCGGTGCGGGGCAGGTTGTCATTTCCGCTCAGGCATCAGCCGAGGCAGTTCTCGACACCGATATCACTGGCGGCGGCATGGATGCAGATATCAGCAGTGTTATCAACGCCCGCTCCCAAATGGGTGCTGTCCAGAACCGCTTCGAGTCGGTCATCAGCAACATCAACAGCTACAAGGAAGGCTTGCAGGCTGCTCGGTCTCGCATCATGGATACCGACTATGCATCGACAACAGCTGAACTGGCGCGGACTCAGGTGCTGCAACAGGCTGGCGTCGCGATGGTAGCGCAGGCGAACCAGCTGCCACAGGGTGTGCTGAGACTGCTTGGCTAAACCTGAATAGAGTGCCGGCAAGGGATTTGCCGGCGCTCGATATTGCCCGGTCTCATTAACGCGACGGGCATCGCTCCTGCTCTCAGGAGGAGCACAAATAACAATAATAATATCTACGTCACATTATCCGGGGTTCGCCCCGGAACTCTTTTTACCAAATTCTAATCTGGCGCAGGAATTGCACCAGGTATCGCTGCAAGCACACAGGTCAAGAAAATGGCGGAAGTATCAGCAGGTTCCAGCATCGACGTACAATCTATCGTCTCCGGACTGATGGACATCGAGCGTCGGCCAATCAAAAAGCTCGAAGTACAAACTTCGCAGACGCGTTCAAAGATCAGCGCCCTGGGTGACCTCAAAAGCGCAATCTACAAGCTGGAATCGGCGGCTCGTGATCTCGCCAAGCCTCAAACGCTCGCACGTTTTTCCGCGACCTCCAGCAATGAGTCAGTACTCGACGCTGAGGTATCGACACTTGATACGATCGAAAACCACAGTATCCGCGTCGAACAACTGGCAACAACCCATCGCCTTGCCTCGCAGACCACCTATACCAGCCCAAATGATGTGGTTGGTGCCGGAACCTACCACTACGAGGTAGGCGACAAGGGGTTCGACATTACGTTGGAGCCCGGCAAGGATACACTGACTGATCTGAAAAATGCCATCAACCGATCCGCTTCCAACACCGGCCTTTCGGCTTCGATCATCAAGGTTGACGATGGCTACAAATTCGTCCTCTCAGCGCAGAAGTCGGGCACCGCAAACATCGTGACTGCTGACGGTGGCTGGGATGAGATTTCAGCCGCTGGAGATGCCACGATTTTTATTGATGGGATTGAAACGCATCCATCGAGCAACACGCTCAAGGACGTTATCCCGGGTATCACCCTGAACTTGAAGGACATTGGGGAGACCGAACTCTCGACATCCGCCGATATCGATACGATGGCCGAGAGCATGGAGGCCTTTGCAACGGCATACAACGATCTGCGCGACACTATCGAAAAACTCGACGCGGGCAAGCTCAAGGGTGAAGGGATCTCCCTATCGGTCGAATCAGCCATCCGCAATCGCTTCTTCGGCGAATACGAGAGCAGTGAAGGCGAAACGAGCTCCGTATTCGAATTTGGCCTGACCTTCGACAAAGAAGGCAGATTGAGCCTTGACAGAAGCCGCTTCGAAAACGCGGTCGACAACAACTTTTTCGGCATGCACAACTTCTTCACGGGCAAAGCTGGTTTCAGTGCCGGGTTGCAGGAGAGCTTACGTGAACTGACCAAGACTGGCGGCGTGATCGAAGGCAGAAAAG
This sequence comes from uncultured Thiotrichales bacterium, assembly GCA_964596975.1. Lineage (GTDB taxonomy): Bacteria > Pseudomonadota > Gammaproteobacteria > UWMA-0217 > UWMA-0217 > JALSHZ01. Next base: position 9,427 of record CAZQXF010000050.1, read on the forward strand.
ACAGTTACTACAACCGCATCGACAGCTACGAAAGACAGACCGAGCGTCTCGAAATTCGCATGGAAGCCCTGCAGAAACGCTATCTGCAAACCTATTCAGAACTCGATGCACTGCTTGGCTCCGTCAGCAATACCAGTACCAACCTGGCGCAACAGCTGGGTGCTTTGACCAATAACAACAGTAACTAAGGATCAGACCATGTTTACTCAAAACAGTGGTGCCGCGGCATATCGATCAGTCAGCGTCCAAAGCAGCATCGAAAACGCCGACCAGCACAAGCTGGTGGAAATGCTCTATAGCGGCGCGATTTCGCGTATCAACATGGCAAAGTCGCATATGGAAATGGGCAACGTTTCTAACAAGGGAAAGACGATCAGCGATGTGATTGCGATCGTTGAGGAGCTGCGCCGCACACTGAACATGGAAAAAGGTGGCGAACTGGCCGCCAACCTCCATGACCTGTACGAGTACATGAAATCCCGGTTGTTGCAGGCAAACTTGAAAGATGACGCCGACATCCTGGAAGAGGTCAAGGGGTTGCTGGAAAAACTTCTGGATGGCTGGCAGTCCATTCCGGAGGAGGCACGCAAGGGGTTTTGAGTACTCAAGCTTCGGAGTTCATCCGGGAGGATGTTGGGACCATTGGCAGAAATATCGCTGCTTCTTTTGACGACTTCCCCCTTTGTCAAAGGGGGATTTTCAGGGGCTTGCTGCCAACCCAAGACCTGTCCAATCCCCCCTAACCCCCCTTTGCGAAAGGGGGGAAGTGCCTGACCCACATATCCGAACTCCGATACTTGCGTTGAATATTGCCGGTTCCCTATCTGGAGTCTCGTGGCTTAGGTTTCAGCGTTCGGCTACCCCCTCTCCCCAACCCTCTCCCCCGAGGGGGGTGTACTGGAATACGGGGGCTAGTCTCACGGAGGTGAGTGATATGCGGTTCAAGGATGTGATTTGCGGGCTCGAAGAAACCTGTATGGAAATGTGTCATGCAGCCCAGCTGGCCCAATGGGACAGTGTCGCGGCACTCGATCGGCGCCGCACCCACTTACTGGCCGCAATGGGATCGGTAGACGAGCATGTGCTCACGACCTCTCTCAGAGAAAAGATCTCGCATATCGTCGAACTCGACGAGCAAATCATCCTGCTCATCCGCCAAGGTCGCGCGGAAGCAGAACGGCTAGCCGCCCGGGAGAGCGCTGCTCATGATCGCGGCGCCGCCATGTACATGCAAATGCAGCGGTGATGACCTGTAACTGTTGGGCATGCTACATTTTACCCACCAACAACACCTAAGCCGCTCCACTTCACACATCTCTCCCCGCCCCTTCCGCCTCTGCGGAGGGGCAAAGCCACCAAAACCACAGCATACCGCGCCACCAGCTCGCAACTACAAATAATCCTTTTATATCAATTCATTAGCGTCGTTTTTCCGTCTTTTCAGATAACGTCAGAGAACCGCCTTGCACAAACGGCGGTGATTTATTGACGGATGACAGAGAAAACGCGAACCCGGTCATTACACGACCGGGGGTATAGCAACTACTATTCCTCCCGTGGTCGGCAAACGGCAGCTTGCTTCCGCTACAACATTTCCGCATGACGCGGCAAGCGGAAAATATTTACCCTGTTAACGCTGTCACACTGAAATAAACGGACTTATTCAGACCAGCGCAAGGAAAACGCCTTTATGACGCAACACAGCGTATTGATTATCGGGGACCACCATCAAAGCAACGTCAAAGTTGCATCGATGATGGAGTTTCTCGAAATAGCCCCCAGCGTTACCGATATCGAAGGGGCGCGGAATATCCTTGCCCAGCAGGTATCCTTTTCCGCTCACGCACTGGTATGTGACGACCTCGAATCATTTACCGAGACGCTGCGCCGCTTTCCACTGTTACGGCAATTGCAACCTGCACTGCTGTTTACCCACGACGCTGCACAAATCGCCAGCCGGGAAAGCTTGCCGGAAGGATATGTCTCCCATTTGCCGCTGGCATGTACCTTCCGGCAACTACGAACCGAACTTGAAGCCGCAGGCCTGACCGCCAACAACAGCACGATGGCGCGTCGCAAGCGCCAGACGTTGCAGTCGCTGGAAGGCAGCAGCCCATCGATCAATCAGATCAAGTCGCTGATCGGCAAGGTCGCACCTACCGATGCCAGCGTCCTGATTCTCGGCGAGTCGGGCACCGGCAAGGAACTCGTCGCCCGTGGCATCCACCGACTCTCCGAGCGGGCGGACAAGCCTTTTGTACCCGTCAACTGCGGCGCCATTCCCAAGGATCTACTCGAAAGCGAACTGTTCGGCCACGAAAAAGGAGCCTTCACCGGCGCGATTTCGGCACGCATCGGCCGCTTCGAGATGGCCGAAGGCGGTACGCTGTTTCTCGACGAGATCGGCGACATGGATTTCAACATGCAGGTCAAGCTGCTGCGGGTCTTGCAGGAAAAGACCTTCGAGCGCATTGGCAGCAACAAGTCGCAGGTTGCCGATGTGCGGATTATTGCCGCCACCCACAATAACCTGGAACAGGCAATTGCTGATGGCAAGTTCCGCGAAGACCTCTATTACCGCCTGAACGTCTTCCCCATTGAAATGCCGCCACTGCGCGAGCGCAAGGACGATATTCCGGCGCTGGCAGAATCGATGATTCGTCGTCTGGCCAACGAGCGCGGCAAGTTTTCGCTGCACCCCGGCACCTATGAAGTATTGATGGCCTACAGCTGGCCCGGCAATGTGCGCGAACTGGCGAATTTGATCGAACGACTGCGGATTCTCTACCCCGGCAAGGAGGTCATGCCGATTGACCTGCCACAGCGCTATCTCGAAGCGGCTGATATCAAACCGGAGAGCGAGCAGCCACCCGAAGCAGCCAGCCCGCTCTACAAACCACCTGTCAATCTGGCGCTGGGCGGCTTCGACCTGAAACAGCACCTGAGCGAGATCGAACAGGATTGTATCCGCCAGGCGCTTTCCATCTCGGACGGTGTCGTGGCCCGTGCGGCCAAGCTGCTGAACCTGCGCCGCACGACACTGGTGGAGAAAATGCGCAAATATCACCTTGAGCGCGAAGAGGCCATGACGGAGCTTTGACCCTGGAAAATCGGGGGGAGCGTGTTTATGAACGACATTGCATGG
>CAZQXF010000051.1:0-4970 GCA_964596975.1 uncultured Thiotrichales bacterium
GGAATCAACAATACCACCTATTGCAACGCATTATTTGTTTTGCATCAATGGGTTGTTCACTGATTTAGATGCGACATGAACTCCGAAACTTGAGTTTCTAAGATGAATCAGGGGGTAACGACATCCTACGGGTGACGGGAAAGAATTCTCATGGTATCTCGGGTGTCTCTGTGAGATCGATATCGATCTGCTCGTTGTTCGCTGGCGCGATTTAGCTTGGTGTGGGTGGCGTCTTTCACAGGCAGGTCGTCTGGGGATGAAATTGTTTCACTCTGTTTCAACGCGCTTGTCGTTACGCTGGACGGGGTCTAGGGTATGTCGGATTCCCCCCTAGCGGATTCAGCGTACAGCGCGACAACAATCAATGAAAATTATCCCATTCCCATGAAAAAAATTCTCACCAAACCCGTGGTTCTGCCGCTGCTGATCCTGCTTGCCCTCGCTATCGTGATCTTCAAGGTCAAGACGAAGCCGCCGCTGCCGCATGAAGATGTTGGTTTTCCTGTCAGGGCGGTTGAGGTGATGCCGCTGGAGGCTATTCCTTTTCGGGCACGCGCCACGGCTTACGGGCATGTGGAGCCCAGTGTGTTACTCAAGGCGAAGGCCGAGGTGGGCGGCAAGGTGGTCTACCTCCATCCCGGGCTGGAAAAGGGGGGCAGTCTGGCAGCCGGAACCGTGGTTGCCCGTATCGAGCCGACGACCTACGAGTTCTCGCTGGAGCAGCGCAAGGCGGCGGTACAAAGCAGCCGTTCGACGTTGCGGCAGCTGGAGGTGGAAGAGGGATCTGCCCGGCGTAGCTTGAAGATTGCCGAGGAGAATCTGCGGGTTGGTGAGGCTGAGCTGAAACGTGTCCAGTCTCTGGCCGAGAAGAAGCTGGTCGCCCGCTCTGCACTCGACGCTGAAGAGCAGAAGGTGTTGCAGTTGCGTCAGCAAGTCGAGGATCTGAAAGGAAAACTCGCCACCTACAGCAGCCGTAAGAAATCGCTGCAGGCGCAGATCCGGCAGTCGGAAAGTCAGGTAGAGCAGACCCAGGATACGCTTGGCCGCACCGAGATTGTGCTGCCCTTCGATGCGCGGATTGGTGATGTCTTTGTGGAAACAGGTGAGTTTGTCGCTGCGGGAACCGTGCTGTTCGAGGCGCTGGGTGTGGATGCCGTGGAAATTACCGCGGAAATGCCTGTGCGACAATTTCGCCCGCTGTTGTTGAGTCTCGGAAAGCAGGCGGTCAGCCTGGCCGATCCGCAGCAATTTCAGGCGCTGGTGCAGAAGCTGGGGCTGGAAGCGCGGGTGCGCCTGGTGGGCGCCTCCAGCATCGACAATGCCTGGCAAGGGAAGTTGATCCGAATCAGCGAGTCGGTCGATCCGCTGCGCAATACGATTGGTCTGGTGGTGGCGGTCAGCAACCCTTATGAAGGCGTGATTCCTGGCGAACGCCCGCCATTGCTCAAGGGCATGTACACGGCGGTTACTTTTCTGGCACCCGTGCGGGAGGCGCTGGTGATTCCGCGCAAGGCGATCCACGAGGGACGTGTCTATATCGCTCGCGAGGATAACAGCCTGGAAATCAGGCCGGTGGAAGCTGCTTACCGCCAGGGCAATTTCGCGGTGCTGAAAAAAGGCGTGGCAGCGGGGGAGCGGCTGATCATCAGTGATGTGATTCCGGTTATCAACGGGCTGCCGCTCAAGCCCATCGACGCCGAACTGTTTCGTAGCGAGTTCCGGCACAAGGCAGCAGGTGACGTGACGGAGTCTGAACAGTGATCCGCTGGTTTGCTGGCCATCCGGTCGCCGCCAATATCCTGATGCTGGCGATTATTGCCATTGGTGTCGCCGCATTGCCGCATCTCAACAAGGAGTCGTTTCCGACACTGAAGCCGAGCAAGGTGCAGGTACAAATCGTCTATCCGGGTGCCACACCACTCGATGTGGAGGACGGTATTTGCAAGCCGCTGGAGGATGCCACTGACGGCATCAGCTTTCTTGATGAGCAAGTCTGCGATGCGCGCGACAACGTCGGGATATTTACGCTGGAAATGCAGGAACAAGGCGATATCCGCCGCTTTACCGACGACATCAATACCGCGCTCGATGGTATTACCAATTTCCCGGACGACATTGAGGAGCCGGTCGTCACGCAACTCGGGCTGGTCAGCCCTGTCGTCAGCGTTGCTTTGACAGCAGACGGGTTGACGCCATCCGAACTGAAAGATCTTGCCGAGTATTATCGCAGCAGGATGCTGGCCGACCCGCAGATTCCCATTGTCACGGTAGAAGGGTTTCCCCAGCATCAGTTGCAAATTCTGGTACAGCCCGAATCGCTGCTGAAATACCGGCTCAGCGTGCAGGATATCGCCGGGCTGGTCGGGGCCGAGGCGCTTGAGCTGCCGGCAGGCACGCTGGAAGCCGAGAGTGCCTGGTGGCAGATCAGCTTCGGCAATGCCAGAAAATCGGTTGAGCAACTGGAAGATCTGATTGTACTCCAGACGCCAGAGGGGGCCGAAATCCGCCTGGGTGACATTGCGCGGATCGAGGATCGTTTTTCCGACCCGGAGCAGCGGATCGATCTGAATGGTCAGCGCAGTGCGATTCTGAAAGTCAGCAAGAATACTATCGACGATACCCTCAAGGTTTTCGCGGCTGTACAGCAATTCGTCGATGACGAAAACCGCAAACTGCCCGACGGCACCCGGTTGATCCTGGTGCAGGACAGCGCCTCGGTCGTGACCGATCGGCTCAACATGCTGGTGTCGAATGGCTGGCAGGGTTTATTGCTGGCCGGCTTTGTCCTGTTTCTGTTTTTCAATTGGCGCTACAGCTTCTGGGTGATTGTTGGTCTGCCCATTTCCTTTCTCGGTGGCCTGGCATTGATGGTGGTATTCGGTGTCAGCATCAACATGATTTCGATGGTGGCATTGCTGATGTCGATTGGCATCTTGATGGACGATGCCATTGTCATTTCCGAAAGCATCGCCCACGAGTACAACAAGGGAAAGTCGGCGCTCGATGCCGCCATCGATGGTACCCAGCGGGTGCTCGGGGGCGTGGTTTCCTCCTACCTTACCTCAGCCTTTCTGTTTGGCAGCCTGCTGATGATGAAGGGCGATCTCGGACAGATTCTTGGTGTCCTGCCGGTGGTGTTGCTGTCGGTACTCACCATTTCATTGCTGGAGGCGATGTTGGTGCTGCCTCATCATTTGTACCACTCGCTGTCGCATGCGCATCACCAGGAACTGCCGCCCTGGCGACAAAAGTTTGAACAAGGCTTTCACCGCCTGCGCGAGTGGGCTGTTGATCTGGCGGCGCTGGCGATCCGGTTTCGCTATCTGACGCTGGGGCTGGCGGTCGCGCTGCTGATCTCATCCATCGGCCTGGTGGCGACCGGCACGGTAAAATTCAAGGCATTTCCTGATCTTGAGGGTGATACCCTCGATGCTCAGGTATTGCTGCCGCAAGGCACACCGCTGGCAAAAACCGAACGCGTCGTCGAACAATTGCTGCAAGCACTGGAGCAGACGAACGCCGCCCTGAGTGAGCAGGAAGTCGAACCATTGGTCAGGAATGTGCAGGTCTTCTACAGCCAGCATGCGGCGGCTGCTGAAAATGGCGCGCATCTGGCAACGATCACCGTCAACCTGCTCGAAACGGCGCGGCGGAAAACAAAGCTGCAAGCACTGGCGACAGCATGGCGCGAGCGTGCCGGGGATCTGCCGGATGTCGTCAACCTGCGTTTTCGCGAGCCGAAAGTCGGGCCTGCCGGGCCAGCGATCGATGTCCGCCTGAGCGGGCCGGATCTCGACCAGCTGTCGCGGGCGTCGTGGGAGGTGCAGAACTGGCTGCGTGGCTATGACGGCGTTTCCAATTTGCTTGATGATCTCAGGCCGGGAAAACCGGAATTTTCCTTGCAATTGCTGCCAGGCGCGCTGGCGGCAGGGGTGACGTCGCAGTCTGTCGCGGCGCAACTGCGCGCGGCTTATCAGGAAAGCAAGGTCGATGAAATCTACAAGGGCCGGGAGGCCTATGAAATAGTGGTGCGGCTCGACAGCCGCCCTGATGAGGCATTGGCCGATTTCGATAATTTCATGATCTTTACCGCCAAGGGGGACGCGGTACCGCTTGGCAGCATTGCCGCGGTGACCGAAACCCGAAGCTATGCGCGGGTCGGTCGGGTAAATCATCAGCGTACTGTCAATATTCTGGGTGATGTCGATCCTGATATCGCCAATACATCCGAAGTCATCGCCGGGCTGCGGCAGGATTTTCTGCCCAGCCTGAAGCAGCGGTATCCAGGCATTGATTTTGGTTTTGAAGGCGAAGTGAAAAAAGGCGCAGAAACGCGGATTTCCATTCTCACCGGTTTTGCGCTGGGCTTGATCGGCATCTATCTGCTGTTGGCGATGCAGTTTCGCAACTATCGCGAACCAGTGATGGTCATGATCAATATTCCGCTGGCGCTGATTGGCGCGCTGTGGGGGCATTTTCTGCTGGGGCTGGATTTCGCATTGCCGAGCATGATTGGATTTGTGGCGCTGGCCGGTGTCGTCGTCAATGATTCGATATTGCTGGTGCAATTCGTCAAGGGCCATGTCGGCGAGGGCATGGCGTTCCATGATGCCGCGCGGCAGGCGGTACATGATCGCTTTCGGGCCATTTTTCTCACCTCCGTGACCACCATGGCGGGCATGACGCCGCTACTGCTGGAAACGAGTACCCAGGCGCTGGTATTGATCCCGCTGGTTACCAGCATCATTTTCGGCATGCTCACCTCGACCGTACTGATTCTACTGGTGCTGCCCGCCATGTATGCGATTCTGGAAGATATCGACCAACTGGGTCGAACAGACAGTCGTCAGCGCCCTGCGGTGGGCGATCATGGCTGAGCACTGCTGGGGATCGCTCGAAGGCTAGCCCGGATTTCTCGCCGGGTCGCAGTAGCGAACTGGTGAGAATTTCGGCCTAGGGCAACTGCTAGG
>CAZQXF010000051.1:4980-12518 GCA_964596975.1 uncultured Thiotrichales bacterium
TCGAACAGACAGTCGTCAGCGCCCTGCATTGGGCGATTATGGGGCAGCGCGCCGCATTGGGCGGTAGCCGTAGCGAATGGGTGAGAATTCCAGGCTAGGGCAACTACTAGGGCCGCGCGCGATTAGAATTGATACTCGCTGATGCCCATTAACATACGTCAATGTCCCTTCTCGGCGACTCTTGGATAATCCTCCGCCTGTCAGTTTAATTTCCCGGCGCGTCTTTCTACCGGGTCCGTCACCAGTCAGGGGGAGTCTCTGCATGTGGTCTAGTCAATTACGAAAATCGGGGCCGGTGCTGTGTCGCTGGATCTTGCCAGTCGCGCTGCTGCTGAGCAGTGCCGTATTCGCTGAAGCACAACCGGGCGATGCCATCGCGAAACAGGCGGAAGGCAAGGTCGAATTGGGTATCAGGGAATATGAGGATACTGCGAAGCAGCGGCCCGTGGACAAGTCGGTTACCCGGCTGGGTGAAAAACCAGAAGACAAGTCCACCACGGATCACGCAGAACTCAAGGAATTGCAAGGGCCTTTTTCCAGCGGTCAGGAAGTCACCAAGGCCTGTCTGGGTTGTCACAACAAGGCCGGTCACCAGTTCATCAAGAACAAGCACTGGACGTGGAAATACCATAATGAAAAGACGGGCCAGGAGCTTGGTAAAAGCGTGCTGGTCAATAACTTCTGCACCAACGCTGCCGGAAACGAAGGCATGTGTGCGCAGTGCCATGCGGGTTATGGCATGACCGATGCGCGTACCTATGATTTCACCGACGAGACGAATATCGACTGTCTCGTCTGCCATGAGTCGACCGGCACCTACTACAAAACGCCGCCGACCAAGGGTAACAAGGCTTGCTCGGTGATGTTCGAGGGCAAGAAACCAATCGACTGGACCAAGGTGGCGCAGAGCGTCACGTTGCCCGGGCGCAACAACTGCGGCGCATGCCATTTCTATGGCGGTGGCGGGGACAACGTCAAGCACGGTGATCTGTCGTCGGCGCTGTTCAAGCCGAACAAGAATGTCGATGTCCATATGGCTGAAGAGGGAGAAAACTTCTCCTGTGTTATCTGCCACGTCGGCGAAGGGCACGAGTGGTCGGGTAGCCGATATGCGCCGTTGGCCAAGGACACCACCAAGGGTAAGCCGGGGCTACCGCGTCAAACGGCGACCTGTGAAAGCTGCCATGGTGATCAGCCGCACCCTGCTGGCCTGATGGGTATCAAGCTCAATGATCATACTGATCGCGTTGCTTGCGAAACCTGCCATATTCCTGAATATGCCAAGGGTGGTGTCGCGACCAAGGTTCACTGGGACTGGCGCACCGCAGGAAAACTCAAGAACGGCGAGGGGTATCGTGAGGAAGGCTATATCCAGGGCAATGGTGAACCGCGCCACACCTATAAGTCGATCAAAGGCAATTTCCAGTATGGCGAAAACCTGAAACCGATCTATCGCTGGTTCAATGGTACCGAGATTTACACAACGGTCAGTACGAAGTTCGATGCGTCCAAGCCGGTGGAAATCAATCATCTGGAAGGAAGCCCTGACGACCCGGATTCACGTATCTGGCCGTTCAAGAAAATGGTCACGATCCAGCCCTACGACAAGGGCAACAATACGCTCGTGTATATGCACCTATGGGGTAACGATGACGATGCCTTCTGGGGTAACTACAAATTCGATCGTGCCATCGCGCGCGGCATGGCTGATTTCAGCCTGCCTTACAGCGGTGAGTACGGTTTTGTCGAAACCTGGTCGTATTGGCCCATCGTGCACATGGTCGCCCCGAAGGAAAATGCAGTGGCCTGTCAGGAGTGTCATGCCAAAGAAGGGCGTCTGAAAGATCTCAAGGGTTTCTACATGCCGGGGAGGGACGCCAATGAATGGGTCGATCGCCTCGGAATTCTCATAGTGCTGGGTACGCTGCTCGGTGTTTTTGGACACGGACTGCTGCGTGTGATCCTTTCCGGCGGGAGGAACAAGTAATGGCTCAATACAAGGTTAAGGTATTCTCACGCTTCGAACGCTTCTGGCACTGGACACAGGCGCTGCTGATTTTCACGCTGCTGTTTTCGGGCTTCGCGATCCACGGTTTCTTCCGGCCGACAGGATTTGAAAACCTGGTGTGGACACATGTGATTGCCGCAGTCGCCTTGATCACATTATGGGTTTTCGCGATTTTCTGGCACCTGACGACCGGTAACTGGCGTCACTATTTACCGACCACGAAAGGTTTGTTCAAGGTCGCTCGCTATTACGCCTGGGGCATTTTTCGTGGTGAGGAACATCCTTACAAGAAACGGTTCTGGCACAAACACAATCCGTTGCAGGCGCTGGCCTATCTTGGGCTCAAGCTCTTTCTGTTCCCGGTTATCTGGATCACCGGGCTGGCCTATCTTTCCTACGGATTCTGGGCTCAAGGGCCGGTGACGGCTTCGTCGCTGGAATGGATCGCGGTGGTACACACGTTGTTCGCATTTTTGATGGCGGCGTTTATCATCATCCACATCTATCTACTGACCACCGGCCACTCCTTCAAGGAACACGTCAGCCCAATGATCACGGGATACGACGAAGTCGAACTGACTGATGCCGAGAAGGCGTATCTGGAACAGGATGAACCCGGGCGCATTATCACCTGACCTGGGGATTTTGTGTTCTAGTCACGTAGGAAAAAATGGGCCGGAGACGGCCCATTTTTTTTGAATGCAGCACTCGGCGTTCGAATGTGCTGGCTGTAACGTCGGCGTAGCGGGTCATCCCCTCCGGACACGGGAATCCAGTTACAGGGAAGTATGCCACCGGTGTTGGAAGCCCTCCTTGGCACTGGATTCCAGCATCCCTGCTGGAATGACAGGTACACTCCGTCATCCTCGCAGGGAAGCGGGGATCCAGTTACAGGGACGTATGCCACCGGTGTTGGTAGCCTTCCCTGACACTGGATTCCAGCATCCCTGTTGGCATGACGGGATACCAGAGGCCGATATTACTCCGTTGCCAGAGTGAAACTGAAGCGCGCGCCTTCACCCGGATTACTTTGCACCTCAATATTTTGCTGATGCAGTTCGATGATCTTTTTCACGATGGCCAGCCCAAGTCCGGCATGGCCGCTGCTGCTGCGCTGGGGGTTGTTGGCTCGGTGAAAGCGTTCGAATATCAGTTGTTGCTGGTTTTCGGGGATGCCTTCGCCTTCGTCGTTGACCGAGATCACGACCTGCTTCTTGTGGTTTTCACGGACTTCGATCCATATGGCATGGCCTTCTGGCGTGTGTTCCAGCGCGTTGTCGATCAAATTGTCGAGCACTCTTTCGATCAGGCCGATGTCGGCGACGACGTGGCTGTCGGTGGCGTCGCGGTCGATTGCCAGGTCGATGTTTTTTTGCTGCGCCTTGAGTGAGAATTTTCCGACCACGTCATAGACCAGTTCGAGCACGGGAAAATTTTCGAAGTGGAGCTCGGTATCACGGGCTTCGAGCTTGACCAGTTCGAACAACTGGTCGATCAGCGTTTGTAGCCGATTGGTCTGTTTGATGGCGATATCGAGATAGCGTGCTTTGTCGGCTTCGTCGAGGCTGTCTTTTTTCAGCGCGATGGTTTCGAGATAACCACGGGCGGAGGCCAGTGGCGTGCGCAAGTCGTGGGAAATGCTGGCGATCATTTCCCGGCGCAGCTTATCCTGCTGTTTCAGCGCCGACCACTGGCTGGCGATGTGTCGGCTCATTTGTGCAAATTCTTTTTCCAGTTCGTCGATTTCATCCCGGTTGGGTCGCGAATCGTTTTCTATCAGTGGGGTCGGCTGCTGATACCCGCTATCGGCAAAAGCGCTCACCCGCGTAGCGAGGGCGCGCAGCCGCAGCGACAGGTGCCGGAAAATCAGCAGGCCAATAATAAACCCCAGCAACAGGCTCCCGATCAGCCCGGGCGTGGCCACGGCGAGGACGAACTGGAGTGTCTGCGCTTGCTCAGCAGCATTGAGGTCTTCACCGCGGAGCACGACGTAAAGATAGCCTTCCGGGTTATCGGCATCGGGCAGCGGTGTAACGGAAAAGGTTTTCTGGCGATCGTGTGCGCGTGGGTCGTCACCGAGCAGCGGCAGCATGGCTGTACCAGAGAGAAATTGGCGAATGGGCTCGATGGCAACATGTTCGCGCTTGACCTTGCCAGGTTCGGCAGAATAAGAAAGTATTTTTCCATCCAGGTCGAGATAATAAATTTCGATGCTGGGATTGATCGTCATGTAGTCCATGAAGGTTTTTTTCATGGCGTCGATGTCGATTTTTCCATCGCTGACAATGCGCTTGTCGGCGACGAGGTTTCGGGCCAGGTTGCGGTTGAGATCCTGGGTTGCGGTTTGTTGCCACTGCCGGGCGAGATAGACGACGGAGACGGTGTAAATCGCGCCTACCGACAGGAGAATGACAATCAGGCCAATGGCCAGCCGTGCATAGAGGGTGCGGGTCCAGCTCATTGGCGGTCACCGATAAACTGATAGCCGACGCCCCATACCGTTTTAATATAGATCGGCTTTTTCGGGTCGGGTTCGATTTTTCCGCGCAGCCGGTTCATGTGTGAGTTGACGGTGTGCTCATAGCCTTCGTGGCTGTAGCCCCAAACCTGATCGAGTAACTGCATGCGGCTGAATACCTGCCCGGGATGGCGGGCAAAGTGCCACAGCAGATCGAATTCCTTGGCGGTCAGTTCGACTGATTGGCCGTTGGCTTCGACCTCGCGGGTGGTGGGGTCGATACTGAGCTGGTGAAAGCTGAGGCGTCGTTGCTCGGTTTCTGGCGATGCCTCCAGGGCTTCGCTGCGGCGCAGCAATGCTTTTACCCGTGCGACCAGCTCCATCAGGCTGAATGGTTTGGTCAGATAGTCATCCGCGCCCAGCTCCAGGCCAAGGACGCGGTCGAGTTCGGTGGTTTTCGAGGTCAGCATCAATACCAGCGTGTAGCGGGTCTCGTCCTGGCGAATACGCCGGCAAATTTCGAGACCGTCCATGCCGGGCAGCATGATGTCGAGAACAACCAGATCGAAATGTTTCTGCTGGTAGCGTTCCCAGGCCTTGCTGCCATCGTGACAGACCTCGAGCGCATGACCGGCTTCGGCCAGGTGCATGCGCACAAGTTCTGCAATATCGGCGTCGTCTTCAACGATGAGTACTGTTTTTGCCAAACCGCTTGCTCCTAACCCGGATTGCTTACCACCCGGTGAGAAATCCGGGTCACAGTCGCGTGATTTTGACCAGCAACACCGGGTTGTCGAAGCGTTCCGCTTGCGACAACGCGGAATCGGCAAGGCCATCGTCCTTGCTGACGACACCGGCATGATGCGTCACCACCGCCGTCACGTCATCCCGTGCGGCATTGAAACCTTCGCCACCCGCAGCCGGGCCGGGGACGTGCGCCGCCAGTTCATCATTGAACTCGGTGCCGGCGTCATAGGCGGGGGTGAGAAAGACACGTTTGTCGCCGCTGGTCATTCCCTCCAAGTCGATATTCGTCAGGCCGGTGAAGGCGTCGTTGGTGTTGACCAGCATGGTCGCCAACGTCAGATGGTTCACGTTGGCATCGCTGGAGCCTATCTCGAAGCTGAGTGTCTGGCCAGCCAGCAATTCGCCTTTGCCGGTAAACATCGGATTGCCTTGCTGGAGGCTGATCAGCTTGCTCGCACCCCCACTTTCGGCCAGCACTTCGATCGCCTCGCTGGCGGGCTTGCCGATTTCCCAGGCGCTGAAGCCACCATCATGCAGCATGGCGGCGGGCGGTGAGAAAGGCTGGTTGTTGGTCAGGTTGATCAGCTCGATGCGATAACTGGTCATGTCGACGGTGCCGGACGTGTTATCGCCGGTGCCATCGTTGTTGTTGTCATTCGAGCAGGCGCCAAGGCCGAGAATGACGGCGGTAAGTATGACAGCTTTCATGGCAGGCCTCCTTATTTGACAGTGATCGTGATGCTGGCGACGGGGTTCAACCAACGATGGATGCGGCTGTCCAGATCGCTCGGGCCGCCGGCTGGGTCGGTATCACCAATCACGCCACGATGGATGTGGATGTTCTGGTTATCATCAGCTGTTGCAACGCCGGTGGCACCGGTGCCGTTCTTGCCAAGCGGATCGGCAGGAATACCGGCCATTCCGGGTGCACCGTTGCCGTTGACGATCTCATCGTTGGCTTCGGTGCCCGCATCCCAGGCATTGACCTGATAAGTATAGCTGCCGGCGGCAGTGGGGATCGGCAGGCTGTTCATGCCGACGAAGCCGTCATTGGTGGGCAGTACCATGGCGACAAGGGAGAGGTAGTCGTTGCCGTCCTGTGTCGACAGCGAAAAGCTGGTGGAGGCGCCTGGTGCAAGCAGTCCCCCGGCTGGGTTGGCCACCTTGTCGGCCCCGGCGGCATCGACATCGCTGCTCAGGCCGCTGATGTCACCGCCTTCTGCCATGGCTTGCAAGTTGGCGCTGGCCGTTTTGCCGGGTGCGAATAGCTGGGTTGTTGCGGCATGGGCTGCGACCAGCAAAGGCGTGAAGTGGCTGCCGTGGGTGAGGTTGGTGATGGTGATGTCGAGTTCCTGTGCCTCGACCGTGGTGCTGGCGAGGATGGCCAGCAGGCTGGTGGTGATCAGTTTCTTCATGGTTGTTACTCCGATTGCCTCTCGCCGCGCTCGGTGCGCAGGCGTTGATTGGGAGGCTTCAGCGTAAGCAGAAGATGTGGCGTGGCCGTCACGCAGTTATCACGGAATAATAAAATCCCTGTGTGCGGCACCTGACGGCGCCGCGCACAGAGGGAACCGCGGCGTCAATCCAAGTCGAAACGATCCAGCTCCATCACCTTGGTCCAGGCGGTCACGAAGTCGTGGACGAACTTCTCTCCCGCATCAGTCGCGCCATAGACTTCCGCCACCGCGCGCAACTCCGAGTGGCTGCCGAAAATCATATCCACACGGCTGGCTTGCCAGCGCCGTTCGCCGCTTGCCCGGTCGATGCCGTCGAAGGTCAGCGCCTGCCCATCGGTGGGTTCCCAGCGGGTCGCCATGTCCAGCAGGTTGACGAAAAAGTCATTGCTGAGCACCGCTGGCCGGTCGGTGAACACGCCGAGATCACTGTGCCCAAAGTT
Organism: uncultured Thiotrichales bacterium; assembly: GCA_964596975.1. Classification (GTDB taxonomy): domain Bacteria; phylum Pseudomonadota; class Gammaproteobacteria; order UWMA-0217; family UWMA-0217; genus JALSHZ01. The sequence goes on from CAZQXF010000051.1 coordinate 12,091, forward strand.
GGTGCCAAGCACCCGCAGGCCGCCAATCAATACTGTCATCTCCGGCACCGTCAGGGTCAGCAGTTGCGCCTTGTCCACCAGCAGTTCTTCCGGCTGGCAGGCGTAGCGTTGCTTCTGGTAGTTGCGGAAACCGTCCGCCACGGGTTCGAGGACGGCGAACGCATCGACATCGGTCTGTTCCTGGGTCGCATCGCTGCGACCGGGGCGGAAGGGCACCGTGACTGGATGGCCGGCGTCGGCGGCAGCCTTTTCCACCGCAGCACAGCCGCCGAGGACGATGAGGTCGGCCATCGACACCCGTTTGCCGTCGTTGCGCGAGTCGTTGAATCCGCGTTGTACCGCTTCGAGCATACCGAGCACACGACCAAGCCGCGCCGGTTCATTGACCTCCCAGCTGTTCTGTGGTGCAAGACGAATGCGTGCGCCGT